>NZ_JARPVX010000004.1:0-149928 GCF_033947565.1 Lichenihabitans sp. Uapishka_5 | reverse complement strand
GCATTGGCCGCGAAATTACCCCCTCAGGGGGTCACTATTGCGAGCGATTTTACACCTATGGAGATCTGTACTGGCGCAGATCGCTCCTTTCCACGGTGCCGGCTGGCTTGATGGGTGTGAGCTATGTGGGGCTGAAGGTGGTGAATGCCGCTTTTCAGACGGGTACCGCTACGCTGCTTTGGTGGCTCCTTCGCAGGCAAGCGGGCTCGTCGGCGGCTCTGCTGGGCCTCATACTCTTTGCGATCTACCCGGATCGAAGCTTCGCCTTGACGCTCGCCACCAGCGATCACGTCGGTTTGCTCCTGACGACGGCTGCGTTTGCGATCCTGGCAGCATCAGCAACGCGGCGCGGCGTGCCTGCGCTACTCGGCTTCGGCGCCGTAGGCATCCTTGCAGCTGCTTTAGATCTTGCCCGAAGCACAGGACTGTTTCTGACATCTGCAGCGGCAGCAGTGCTGGTGCTATGCGTTCTCCCAAATGCCGGCCTTCGCCGGGCATTGCCGGCCCTTGCCTGCTTCGTGACCGGCCTCGCTGGCCTGGGCCGTCGCGGGCCTCGCGCTTGACTCAAAGAGCGGGACCGATTCCCTCCTACGCCTCGCCTCGGCCCTCCACATTGTGCCGGACGCGAACTTCGATGCGAGCACCTACTGGATCCACAATTTCTGGCCGGCCATTCCGACAGCGGAGCGGACCGGGTTTGCTTTGCGCCGGCTTGCGCAGGAGGTTCTCTGGGACGGGGCAGCTTACCCGGAATATGTCATCTCGAAAGCGCGCGCCCTGACATCCGGCATCGGATACACTTGGTTTGCCGGCGCCGATCTTTCCGGCAATCGCGACACGGTCCTGACCGTAGCCAACCCAACTGTCCCACAGTGGCTCAGCGGCCGCGCCGCAATTCAACGCGCCTGGCTGATCCCGATGCTGGGGCTCGCGTTCGTTGGAACTCTGCGCGCTAGGAGGTCTCCGCTTGGTGTTGCGACGCTGGCTTTCACTGCCACCTTCGCCGGCGAGATCCTCTTCATCGGCGAGGTGCAGGCGCGATACCTGATCATATGTCTCCCTGCGATAGCGATCCTCGGCGGCCTATCAATTGAGCAGACCTCGGGGGAGCCTGAGCGCCGGCTTTTTCGAGAGACCGCGTGGGGAGCGGCTGCTCTCCTTTTCGTCGCCCTGCTCTGCCTGACAACCTGGGAGGCTTGCCGCCATTTCGCGACAAGGCCATGGATTGTTTCCGCGGTCTTGGATGGGTCATGCCCGACCGGTCAGCAACAGGTTGTCGACGACGGCCATACCCTGAGGATCGAACTACCCGCCGGTCGCGATTGTGCTGAAGCTAGTATCACGTTACCCACCGGTACGCGGGGCCTGAAAGCCTTCATCACGGATGGGCAGTACCCTTACCGTTTTGATCAAACCCTTCCCTTGCCTCTCGATTACGAGATCAAAGGAGCAAGCTCTGTGGCGAACAACTCTCTTCGAGCGCATGTTTCTTGGCTGGATTTGAGCGTGAAGGGCGTGGACAGCCCACCAATTCTCGGCCTCTTAGTCCGTCGGGAACAATCCCGGACATCCGCGTCACAAAGCTTGATCATCGCATATCCGCAGATCGAGCACTGATGGCGCGTACCACTGTCTCACAGACAGAACAGGCGCATTTTAAGACACAAAAGACCAATTGGGTATACCCGAATGGGCTCGTTCGTCCTCGTAGGCTATTGCAAGCGGGCCTCCTCCCAAACGAGCACGCGCTTGATCACCGTGCGAAAAATGAGGATGGTCGAAAACATCCCGATCGCCGTCCAGGTCTGCAGTTCAATAGTCTTTAGCAGTGTTGCCGCCGTCTTGTAGCCGAGTGCTGCGATGACGCCATCGGCGACGACAAGACGTGCACGCACGAGGGCGCGATGACTGCCCTGCCCCGCGATCAAACTGGCGAGGCCGCGCACGCAGGCAACAGCGATTATGATGCTGCCGCCGAATTCGATCAGCACCGCGGCACCGTCGATCAGTCCATCAAGGCCTGCCATCATCTGGCCTCAGGTGTTTCGATGTTGGCCGGCACCGCGCGACGCGCCTCTGCCTTGTCGATTTCCGCCTGCAGAAAGTAGTTCAGGGCCGTGCGTAGGACTGCGATGGCGGCAAGTTGGCCGATTTCGGTCCAGGTGGGCGCGACCGCGGTCCGTAGGATGTCAGCGGCAAGCTCGAACTCTAACGCTACGGCCAGCCAGCGCCCAAGCTTCAGGCGAACATCCTCCTTGCGCCGGTCCGCACTCTCTCCCTGCGGGCCTGTGCCGGGCACGAACAGGATCAGCGCTCGAAGCGTACCTTCGATTGAGGCAAGACCGATGATAAGCGCCGCCGCTGCCTCGGTGCCGCTCGCAAGCCAGAGTGTGATCGCCTTGAAGGTGTCTTCCATGGCGCTTGAACAGGTGATCCTCTCAAAGGTTCAAGCAATTCGACTTCCAAAGCCAGCCAACGACCGAGGATGGTCAAAGCCTCATCGCGAAGCAGGCGCTCGCGTTTATCGCCACTGGGCTGAGAAGGTCACTGCCGCCACTGCTCCCGTCACGCTCGCCTGACCTCTGCCGCGATCTGGTCAGACCGCTCTCGCCAGGCGCAGTGAAAGGCTTGGCGGACGCTCATGCGATGGTCAAGATCTCCACATCTTTGCCGGCTACCGATCCGACATCTCCAACAGCTTTCCCAAGAAGCGCCCGGGCCAGCGGCGACACGTGGGAAACCATGCCTCGAGCCGCGTCTGCCTCATCCTCGCCGACAATGCGGAACGTCTGCTGTCGGCCGTCGTCACGATCAAAGGTGACGGTGCTGCCGAACATCACCCGATCCGATCCGAGCACCGTCTCCACGACCTGTGCGCTTGCGCGCCGCGCGGCGAAGTATTTCAGATCGCGGGCGGCCCGGGCCATGGCGGTTCGATCTACCTGGACGCCTCCCGCCGTTTGAGCCTTGGAGAACGCTGCTCGAGCTTCAGCCAGAGCAGTCTCGAGGAACGCTACGCCTTCCGGCGTGACGAGGTTCGCATGTGGCGAGATCGGCCGATCTGGTAAGTGAGCAGCTGCGGCCTCGACGTCTTCCTCGCGAGTGAACGCGACGCTCATTGCTGTTTCCTCTTGCCCCAAAGCGAGGACCATCCGCCTGGGCGGAAGCCCGTACCTGATAGAACCTTAACGTCAATCCGGTTAGAGCGTCCTAACTGCGGAACGAGATCGCGCGAGCCTCGTCGGCTTGATTGAGCGCCAGCAGAACGAGCGCATTCAGTCGATGGCTGAGAGCATCGTCCAACTCTGCGGCACCGTTGAAGCGCTAACCGCCGCCGTGTTCAAGACACGCGAGGAGATGATGATTCGCAGGGTTCGCTGCAGCGAAAAGGAAAGCCGGCTGGTTCCGGCTCATCCGTCCGAACGGCCCTTGCAATGCCCCCAACCGGGACGCCGCTTGCATCGGCGCCCCGGCTGACCCAACGCGACTGAGCCGCGCGAGGCAGGGCAGTTTTAAGCCGAGCGCGCCTGAACAGAGCATAACGGGAGCGTGTCGCCTGCGCCACGCAAGCCGTGAACAAAGCCGGGTATTTGACCGGGTACTTTTCAGAGACGACAAATAATATGCGTTTGCTCACAGCATCTTATTAGTGCTGTTCGGCCGCCTCCGTCTCCGCCATTCAGTTCTCGATCTTTCTGGCTGTCCTGTCTGGCGTGACACCAAAGTATTTGGTGCCTGTTTGAAGCCGCCAGCAACAAGGTGGGCCAGGGACAATGGAGTCCCTGACCCAGATGTTCGTTACCGGTGGGCACGGGCCACGTGGCGCAGGCAGTACCGCGTCCGGCACTTCCGCTGTTCGATCAGCGATCGCGACTCGCCGTTGTTGAACGCGTTCTGCGCACCGTAATCATCGTCATCGTACGAGCCGACGTACCGGGCTTCGTCGGTATAAGGGTCGTAGGGCGCCGCATTCAGGCTGTCGATCGTCTCGGGCGAGACCACAACGGCGCCGACCGGCACGGCAGTTCGCGTGTTTGGCGAACGGGACCGGGACGTGGTGGCCGTTCCGGTCGTCGGAACCGCGACCGAACCGGCGGGGTCGTACATCGACCCGACACCTGGCAGATTCCCCAGGCCAAGGCTTCCGAGCGTGATCCCCAACCCTGCACCGACGCCGCTTTGAGTGCCGACCGTGGCGCCTGCCGTCCCTGACAAGCCGCCCAGAGACGCACCCAGGCCAGCATTGACGCCCGTCGTGCCGCCGACACCGGCACCCAGACCGGCATTCAGACCGCTCGTACCGCCGAGACTGGCACCCAGGCCTGCATTGACGCCGCTCGTGCCGCCGAGCCCAGCGCCGAGGCCAGCCGACAAGCCGCCGCGACCGCCGATCCCCGCGCCGACACCGGCATTCGCTCCCGTCGATCCGCCGACCCCAGCGCCTGCCCCCGCGGTCGCCCCGTTGCTGCCGCCGACGCTCGCACCAGCCCCGACGCCAGCCCCGTTGCTGCCACCGACACTCGCCCCTGCTCCCGCACTGACGCCATTGCTCCCGCCGACGCTCGCACCTGCGCCCGCACTGGCGCCGTTACTGCCGCCGACGCCCGCACCCACACCCACACCCGCCGACACACCCCCGGTGCTACCGGTTCCACCCACAGATGCCCCAACGCCGGCCGACACGCCACGCGATGACGTTCCAGCGCCAACACTCGCGCCGGAGGTCGTGCCGTTCGACGCCCCACCACCCAGCGACGCGCCTACACCGACGCTGTGCCCGCCGACCGATGCACCGACACTTGCCCCCACGCTATGGCTGCTGCCGCCCACCGAAGCGCCGACCCCGAGCGCGTAGACGCTCGAAGCGGAGGGCGCCAAAAGCGCTGCAGATAGCAACACGGCCATCCAATCAGGGCTGGTGTTAGCAGTCAGGTACTTGACTAGAGTATTCGACTTCATCGTATCCTCCTTCAGCCTGGTGACTGATGAAGAAACGAGAGAATGCCGTCTTGGTTTTGTTTCCGAGCTCGCATCTTCCGAGACATGACTTCGAATGTGTTAATGCAAATTAACTTACTAAATATCTTTGTGCCGCATAATGACAAACGATTATCGGATAATTTCACCCGAGCACCAAATTGTATCGACCGGGGCGGCTCGGGCTTTAAGCGGGCCATGACCATGTCCCGACCGGCAAGCCGTCGCGGCCGTCCTCACAAGAGAATTTATGGCTTTGAACCGGACCCGACCTTCGGCCGCGTGGCAGTCTCGGCCTTCAGCTTTGTGGCGCGCCCCACAAAGCTGAAGGCCAGGCTTGGTCGACGGGGTGGCTGTTGCGACCCGTCGTCGATCAACGCCGACGATGCACGGCCGAGCCCCCACGAGCGCAACAACGGTCCTCGGCTTGCTGGGCGCGATTAAGCGCCTTTGAAAGCCGCGATGACGGCCTCGCTCATGCGAAGAAAGCGGGCGCTCGGCCCCTCGACACCGACGCTTTGCCGGCTCACCCGTGCGCCCTCCAGCATCAACGACAGCGTGTCGGCCAGCAGCTCGGCCTGCACGACGCCGGCCGCGGCACAAAGCCGGGCCAAGCGGTCGCGATAATCACGCTTCACGTCTTCGATCAGGCGACGAGCCGGATGGTCCGGCTCGGTCAGTTCCACCGCCGCATTGGCGAGATCGCACCCCCGGCCGTCCGACGCGATGCAGGCCGCGCCATAGCGCACCCATTGATGCAATTGTGCCGTCGGATCGCCGGGATGATCCACCGAGAACCGATCCCAGATCTCGCTGCCTTCCCGCGCCACGGTCTTCAGGCACTCGCAGACGAGATCGTCCTTCGAGCCGAAGTGACGATACAGCGTCATCTTGTTGGTGCCGGCCGCTTCCGCGATCGTGTCGACCCCGATGCCGCGGATCCCATAACGGCGGAACAGGTCGCGGGCCGTGGACAGGATGCGCTCGCGGGGACGAGCCGTTGGGCAGCACGACACCGCCACCTCTGCTCCACCCGGGATCTTTCCCATGCCCTTGACACTCCTGTTACCAGTCGGTAACCCTGCCGTTGTTACTGACCGGTAACACGCACCCCTTCCAGGGTCAATCGAGCGCGAGGACCGGCCGGCATCACGATCACGCATGCGCGACCGCGCGTGGAGGACACGCCATGGGACGAGACCTCAGCATCGAATCCGTGCTGGCCGATCCGATGATCCGCGCCATGATGCGGGCCGACCATGTCGAGCCGCAGGCCTTCGAACGCCTGCTCCGCTCGGCGGCCGGTGGCGTCGAGGCCGGTTCCGCTCGGGTGGCAGCGGGCCGGTTTGGCGCCGCAAGCCTCGTGGCGAGCCAGGCCTGCGCCGCCCTCCGGGGTGTCTGCTGCGCATGATCGGCTTCTTCACGCAGCGCCCGATCTTCGCTTCCGCGGTCGCCATCTTGATGGTGCTGGCTGGCGCCATCGCCTATCGGCTGTTGCCTGTCTCCCAGCTTCCGGACGTGACGCCGCCGCAGGTCGTGGTCAGCGCCATCTACCCGGGCGCCAGCGCCCAGGTTGTGGCCGATACGGTGACGACGCCGCTCGAACAACAGATCAACGGCGTCCAGGGCATGACCTACATGTCCTCGACCAGCTCGAACGACGGTTCGGCGAACATCACCGTCACCTTCGATGTCGGTTATCCGCTGGCCATCGCGGCCGTGGACGTCCAGAACCGCGTTGCCCAGGCCTCGTCCTCGCTGCCGCCGATCGTCAACCAGGCCGGCGTGACGATCAAGAAGCAGAACCCGAATTTCGTGCTCATCGTCGACCTGACGTCGCCGGACGGGTCCGTCGATCCGGTGCAATTGTCGAACTACGCCTACCTGCAGGTGGTCGACCCGCTGAAGCGTTTGCCGGGCGTCGGCGACGTGCAGATCTTCGGCGAGCGCCGGTATTCCATGCGGGTCTGGCTCGACCCCGACAAGCTGGCCGATCTCGGCATCACGGCGACCGACGTGCAGGCCGCCGTGGCCGAGCAGAACGTCCAGGTGGCGGCCGGCAAGATCGGCCAGTCGCCCGCCCCCGCCGGCACGGCCTTCGAGATGCAGGTCAACGCGGTCGGCCGTTTGTCGGACCCGCAGGCCTTCGGCGATATCGTGGTGCGGGCCAATCCCGCCACCGGCTCGGTGGTGCGGCTGCGCGACGTCGCCCGTATCGAGCTCGGCGCCCTGCAATATGCTTCGACGGCCTATTTCGGCGACAAGCCCACGGTGGTGCTCGGCATCTTCCAGACACCGGGCTCGAACGCGCTCGATCTGCAGAACAACATCCATGCCAAGATGGCGGAGCTGCAGCAGCGCTTCCCCAAGGGCATCGAATACGCGATGCACTACGATACGACGCGCTTCGTCCAGGCCTCGATGAAGGACGTGGTCATCACGCTCGGCGAAGCGCTGGTGCTCGTGGTCGCGGTGGTGTACATCTTCCTGCAGAGCTGGCGCACCACCATCATCCCGACCATCGCTATCCCGGTGTCGCTGGTGGCGACGCTCGCGGTCATGCTGGCGCTCGGCTTCTCGCTCAACATGTTGAGCCTGCTCGGCATGGTTCTGGCCATCGGGCTCGTGGTCGACGACGCCATCGTGGTGGTGGAAAACGTCGAGCGGCAGCTCGAAGCCGGCTTGCCGCCCCTGGCCGCCACCCGCAAGGCGATGGCCGAGGTGACCGGCCCCATCATCGCCACCACGGCCGTGCTGATGGCGGTGTTCGTTCCCGTCGCCTTCATCCCGGGTGTGGCGGGCCGGCTCTACAACCAATTCGCGCTCACCATCGCGATCTCGGTCGGCATCTCGGCCTTCAACTCGCTGACGCTCAGCCCGGCCTTGAGCGCCGCTTTCCTGCGGCACCGGCAAGGCAAGCCCTTCATCCTGTTCCGCTGGTTCAACACGGGCTTCGACAAGCTCTCGAATCTTTATGCCCGGATGGTGCGGTCCTTCATTCGGTTCCGCTGGGCCCTGATGATCGTCTTCGCCTTTGGCCTGTTCGGCACCTATTGGCTTTGGACCCGCCTGCCCTCGACCTTCCTGCCGGTCGAGGACCAAGGCTATTTCTTTGTCGTGGTCCAGGGCCCGGACGGCGCCGCGCTCGAGCGCACCGATGCCGTCGCCAAGCAGGTGCGCGAGCTGTTGCAGAGCGAACCGGGCATCGACATCGTCGGCTCGATCAGCGGCCTCAACTTCCTGACCAATGCGGCGCAATCGAATTCCGCAGTCGAATTCGCGATCCTGAAACCATGGGACGAGCGACCGGCTGGCCAGACGGCTTCCGAGATCGTGGCTCGCGTGCGGCCGAAGCTGCTCGGCATCCCGGGCGCCTTCGTGCTGGCTTTCGATCCGCCGTCGATCCCGGGCCTCGGCGCCACCGGCGGCTTCGAATTCCAGGTCGAAGATCTCACGGGTCGTGGCGCCGCAGCGTTGAACGACACCGTGCAGGCGTTCCTGACGGAAGCCCGCAAGCAGCCGGAGCTCAATCCGCAAGCCTTGTTCTCGTCCTTCAGCACCGCGACGCCGCAGTTCAATTACGATCTCGATCGCAACAAGGCGAAGCTGCTCGGGCTGAACCTGCCGGATGTGTTCAACACGCTGCAGATCTTTCTCGGCTCGCTCTATGTCAACGACTTCAACCTGTTCGGCCGCACTTTCCGGGTGACGCTGCAGGCCGACAAGGATGCGCGCGCCTCGGCGACCGACATCTCGCGGCTTTACGTGCGCAACACCGCGGGCGGCATGGTGCCCTTGTCGACGCTTGGCACTTTGAAGCCGATCGTCGGCCCGGAAACCGTGCCGCACTACAACTCGAACGCTTCGGCGCTCATCAACGGCGCGCCGGCCCCGGGCTACAGCTCGGGCCAGGCGGTTGCCGCCATGCAGCGTGTCGCCGCGCAAGTGCTGCCGCGCGATTTCGCTTATGAATGGACCGGCATCACGTTCCAGGAGCTCAAGGCGGGCTCGGTGGCCAGCATCATCTTCGGGCTCGCCATCGTGTTCGTGTTTCTGATCCTGGCGGCCCAATATGAGAGCTGGTCGATGCCCTTCATGGTGCTGCTGGCCGTGCCGCTGGCCCTCGGCGGCGCACTCGGGGCCTTGTTCGTCCGCCACATGCAGATCGATGTTTATTCGCAGATCGGCTTCGTGATGCTGATCGGCCTCGCGGCCAAGAACGCGATCCTGATCGTCGAATTCGCCAAGCGGCGGCGGGAAGAAGGCTTGAGCATCGTCGAAGCCGCCATGGAGGCCGGGCGCCTGCGCCTGAGGCCCATCCTGATGACGGCCTTCGCGTTCATCTTCGGCGTCATCCCGTTGATGGTCGCCGAGGGCGCCGGCGCGGCGAGCCGCCAATCGATCGGCACCACGGTGTTCGGCGGCATGCTGGCCGCCACCTTCCTGACGCTGATCTTCGTCCCGGTCTTCTATGCCGTGATCGAGAACTTCCGCGAACGCCGGGCGGCCCGATCGGGCGACGTTGCGACCGGACACGACACCCCTGATTATCGCGCCGCCGCGGAATAACGGAGAGCCCTCATGCGCCCCCGCCACCTGATCCCCGCGGTCGTGCTTCTGGCCGTCATCACGGCGCCGCTCGTCCCACGCACGCTGTTCTTCCGAGGTGCCACCGGCGCCGACATCGCCCGGGCCGAAACGGCCCCGGGCGCGCCGCCCGCCATGCCGGTGCCGGTCACGGCCGTCATCAAGGCCAATCTGCCGGTGACGCTCGACTACGCGGCCCGCACCGAGTCGCTGCGTGCCATTACGCTGCAGGCGAAGGTGTCGGCTTACCTGACCGAACAACCGGCCCAGGATGGGGCGGACGTGAAGGCAGGCGCCTTGCTGTATCGGCTCGACCCACGCGATTTCCAGGTGGCGCTCGATCAGGCGACCGCGCAGGTGCAACGCGACACGGCTTCGCTGGAATACCAGCAGTCCGCCTTCCAGCGGGGCGACTCGCTGACCAAGAACGGCTGGCTGGCCAAGGATTCCTTCGACGAGCGCACCAGCACGCTGCATCAGGCCGAAGCCGCGCTGGCCGCCTCGAAAGCTGCCTTGCGGGGCGCCCAGCTCAATCTCGATTATGCGCAGATCCACGCCCCCTTTCCGGGGCGCCTCGGCCGCAACCAGGCACCCGTCGGGACGCTGGTGGGTGCCGGCACGACGGTGTTGAATACGCTTGTGCAGCTCGACCCGATCTATGTGACGTTCAACCCGAGCGAAACCGACCTCGGCGCCATCGTGGCGGCGAAGCACGGCGGCACGGTCGAGATCACGGTCGACGTGCCGGGCCGGGCCGACGTGCCGCCCCACAAGGGCGAACTTACCTTCATCGACAACAGCGTCGATCGCGCCACCGGCACGGTCGTGGCCCGCGCCACCATCGCCAATGCGGACCTCAGCCTGCTGCCGGGCCAATATGTGCGGGCGCAGGTGCATGTGCGGGACATGCCGGATGCCCTGCTGGTGCCGCAGGCGGCCATCGGCTCGAGCCAGCTCGGCAAGTTCGTCTTCACGGTCAGCCCAACCAGCGCCGTCGAGCAGAAGATCGTCACGCTCGGGCCCGCCAAGGGCGATCAGGTGGCGGTGCTGACGGGCCTATCGGCGACCGACCAGGTGATCACCGGCAACCTGCAGAAGATCGGCCCCGGCATGCCCGTGGCGCCGATGCCGGCTGCCGCCGGCAAGCCCTGAGCCTGTTTGGCGCGGCTCAGGTCACCAGCCGCGCCAGGTTTTCCGGTGTCGAATAGCGGAACGAGATGTCCGGCGTCTCGGCCGATACGTCGCCGACGCCCATCATCGTGACCCGCATGGCGGCGCTGCCGGCAATCGTCGCCACCGCGGCCATGGCGGACAGAGCTCGACGCTGCCGCGGGGCGAACAGCGCCAAGGCCAGGAGGCCAAGCGGCAACGCGACCCCAAGGCCGGTGGTCAGCAGCCGCTCCGCTTTGCCGACAGGGCTGTCGAAAGCCTGCTGGATACCGCTCTGCCGATAGGCGCGTTGCGCCACCCCGTCCGCGACTGCCTCCGTCACCAGCGCGGCCGCCTGGATGATCGCGAGCTTGGCCCGTGCATCCGGATTCGGCTCGCCGAGGGCCAGGGTCGAGGCGGCAGACGCGAGCGACGAGGACCCGAACCGCACCGCCAGGGCGCGGGGAGCCGCGGCCCAGACGGGCGCGCTCGTGGCCGACAACAAGGCCGCCGTATAGGTCGACAAGCCCGCGCCAAGCAGGGCGGCCGGCAACCCGAGCGCCTGAGCGACGCGCAACACCCAAGGTCGCGCCACACCGGCGTCCGAAGCCAGCTGCAGCGCGGCGGCCGGCATCGCGGTCGCGGAGAACCCCATCAGGATCCAGGTACCGATCGACATCGGCGACGTCGCCTTAGCGACCCGCAGCATGTTGTAGAAGCGCGCCGGCGTATGCAGGTCATAGATCAGCAAGGGCGAGCCGAGCACCGGCGCCGCAAGCGCCAGATACCGCCCGCGGCGTGCGATACCGGCCATGTCGTCGCCACCGACCGCAGTCGCGATCGCGGCCAGGAGGGCACTGCTGCCGGACAGGCCGGCGAAGAAGATATAGCCACCGACCACGAGGTTCTCGAACGGCGCCGGTTTCAGCTGCGGGCGGTCGTAATAGGTGCTGCCGTCGTAGTCACTGAAGCGCGACACGGCCGCCGGCACCGACGGAGAAGAAGAAACGATCTGGTTCATGCGATCAGGTCCGACGCGACAGGACGGCCGTGGCGGCCAACGCCAGCCCCGCCATGGTGAGAAGCCCCGTCATCAGACTTGGCGCCACGCGGTCGGCAGGCCGGGTCGGCGCTACGGGCAGGTTGTAGACCTCGGGACGTTCGGTCAGCAGGAAGAAGGCGCCGAGGTGGCCGAGGCCACCCGTCGACCCGGGGGCATCAGGCGTGCCGTAAAGATAGGCGCTCGTCACGCCGAGCCCATGCAGCGTGTCGACCCGTTCGGCCGCCCGCTGCTGAAGGTCACCGAGTTCGCCGAACTGGATGGAGTCGGTCGGGCAGGATTTGGAGCAGGCTGGCTCCAGGCCGCCTTTCAGCCGATCATAGCATAAGGTGCACTTATGCGCCTTGCCGTCGTTGGTGCTGACGTCGATGACGCCGAACGGGCAAGCCGGCACGCAATAGCCACAGCCGTTGCAGATGTCCTGCTGCACCACGACCGTGTCGAACTCGGTGCGGAACAGGGCGCCGGTCGGGCAGGCCTCGAGGCAGGGTGCGTTGTGGCAATGCTTGCACACGTCGCTCATCATCAGCCAGGCGCTCTGGAACGGCACCTCGCCCATGTCGCGCACGCCGCCGCAACCGCTGCGCTCGACGAAGGCGACATGCCGCCACGTGTTGGCCGACAGTGCCCCCGTGTTGTCGAAGCTTTGCCCGGTCAGGCCCAAATTGTCGGCCGGCAGGTTGTTCCATTCCTTGCAGGCCACCTCGCAGGCCTTGCAGCCGATGCACACCGTGGTGTCGGTAAAGAACCCGTATGACTTGCCGGGTTCGATCTTGCAGCCGGCCGTCAGCTCGGACTCATCCGCGATCACGTGGTCGAACGTCGATTGCGTATGATCCTGGACGCGGGGATGGAAGCTCATCGGGCCTCGCCGCCTGTCATCACCGAAATCGACTGCGCAATGGCGCCGATGATATTGTCGCCCTCGCGAAACTTCACCCGAATGCGCGACTGCTGCGCCGCCAGGGGTGCCAGTTGCGAAGGGTCTGCGGCCGCATGGGGACTGAGCGAGAACAGGTGCGAGGCGCCCCGGTCGTCGGTCATCTGAAAACGGCTTTCCTGAACGATCGTGATCGTCCCTTCCATGAACGGCATGTCGGGCGCTCGCTTTCGCTTCTCAAGGTGCAGCTTGCAAACGTTCCAGCCTACGGCGGGTTGCACGCGTGACGGAAGGGCGCGCCCGGAACCAAACCCGCGCGTCCGTCCTTCCTGATTCAGGTCTGGCGCCCTTATCCTGCTCCGCGATGCGCGACGCACCGCCGCAATGACCGCAGAGGTCCGATGAAGAAGATCAGCACACCTCCCGGTAAGCGCCTTGGCGACTTCCTGCGCGATTGGTCGATCCCGCGCCAGTTGGCCGGCGAAAGCCTGCGCGACAAGGCGGCCGAAAGCGAAACCTCGCGTGCCCTGCGGCCCCGCCTCGAGCAGGCCGACAAGGTCGGCACCAGCGTGTGCCCGTTCTGCGCCGTCGGCTGCGGCCAGTTGATCTACGCCAAGGACGGCAAGCCGATCCATGTCGAGGGCGATCCGCGCAGCCCGGTCAATCAAGGCACGCTGTGCCCCAAGGGGGCCGGCACGCTCGGCATGCTGTTGTCACCCAAGCGCATCAGCGAGGTGCTGCATCGCGCCCCCTATGCGACCGAGTGGAAAAGCGTGCCGCTCGACTGGGCGATGGACCGCATCGCCACGCTGACCAAGCAGACGCGCGATGAGACCTTCGTCGAGGCCATGCCGGACGGGCGGACCGTGAACCACACGCTGGGTGTCGGCTCGCTTGGCGGCGCCACCATGGACAACGAAGAAAACTACCTCATCAAGAAGCTGTTCGGCGGCGGCCTCGGGATGGTCAGCATCGAGAACCAGGCCCGCATCTGACACTCGTCGTCGGTACCCAGTTTGGGAACGTCGTTCGGGCGCGGAGCAGCCACCATGGCCCTCTGGGATCTGGAGAACAGCGACTGCGTCGTGATCATGGGCTCCAATATGGCGGAGAACCATCCGATCGCGTTCCGCTTCGTGGTGGAGGCCAAGCGCCGTGGCGCCACGGTGATCCACGTCGATCCGCGCTTTACCCGCACGAGCGCGCTAGCGGACGTGTATGCCCCGATCCGCTCGGGCTCGGACATCGCCTTCCTGGGCGGTATCATCCGTCACATCCTCGACAACGACCTTTGGTTCAAGGAATGGGCCCTGGCTTATTCGAACATCGCCAACATCATCGAGGAAGGCTACGTTGATTCCGAGGACAACGACGGGTTGTTCTCCGGTTGGGACGCCGAAACGCGAAGCTATGCCGAGGCCACCTGGCAGTATGAGGGCAAGACCGTGCCCTCCTCGATCGCCGAGCATCGGGTGCACTCGCACGAAGGCGAAGAGGGCGACTACCAGTCGATGTCGAAGGGTCCGCCGCCCACCGACCCGACGTTGCAGCACCCGCGTTGCGTCTACCAGATCCTGAAACGGCACTATGCCAAATACACGCCCGAGATGGTGGAGCGCGTCACCGGCTGCCCGCAGGCAACCTTCCTGAAGGTGGCGGACGCATTGGCTCGCAACTCCGGTCGCGATCGCACGGGAGCGTTCTGTTACGCGGTCGGCTGGACCCACCATTCGACGGGCGTTCAGATCATCCGGGCGGCCTCGATCATCCAAGGCCTGCTCGGCAATATGGGACGGCCGGGCGGTGGCATCATGGCGTTGCGCGGCCACGTGTCGATCCAAGGATCGACCGACATCCCGACGCTCTACAACATGCTGCCGACCTACCTGCCGCAGCCGAGTGCCCTGCACGACCACGCCACGCTCGACAGCTATCTGAAGGTCGAAACGCCGCCGACCGGCTGGTGGCACAACTTCCCCAAATACATGGTCAGCCTGTTGAAGGCTTGGTACGGCGACACTGCCACGAAGGGGAATCAGTGGGGCTACGAGCATCTGCCGAAGCTCACTGGAGACGTTTCCCAGCAGCCGATGACGCTTGCGATGGCGGATGGCATCGTCAAAGGCCAGTTCATCATGGGCCAGAACCCGCTGATTGGGGCCGTCAACGCCGATTTGGTCGAAAAGGCCTTGGGTAAGCTCGACTGGCTGGTGGTGCGCGATTTCGCCATGACGGAAAGCGCCAATTGGTGGGAGCGCGGCCGGCTCGTTGCCAAGGGCGAAACCCGACCGGAGGCGATCGGCACGGAGGTGTTCTTCCTGCCGGCGGCCCTGCCGGGCGAGAAGGACGGCAGCGTCACCAATACGAGCCGGTTGGTGCAATGGCACGATATGGTCTGCGACGCGCCCGGCGCGTGTCGCTCCGACCTCTGGTTCATCACCCACCTGGGACTGCGGCTGAAGACCATGTACGCGGCCAGCACAGCGCCGCGCGATGCCGCCATCAAGGCCCTGACCTGGGATTACCCGCTCAAGGGGTCGCGGGAGGAGCCTGACGCCGAAAGCGTGTTGAAGGAGATCAACGGCTATACGGTGTCGGATCGCAAGCAGGTGGCGAAATACCAGGATTTGAAGGACGACGGCTCGACCGCCTGCGGGGGCTGGATGTATTGCGGCGTCTTCCCGAGCGAACATCATAACGTCGCCCGCTCCCGCAAGACCGACACCAGCAATCGCGGCAACCATCCCGGTTGGGCCTTTGCCTGGCCGTCTAATCGCCGCACGCTGTACAACCGCGCCTCGGCGGATCTCGACGGCAAGCCCTGGTCGGACCGCAAAAAGCTGGTCTGGTGGGACGAGGCAGCCTCCCGATGGGACGGCGACGACGTGCCGGATTTCGTCGAAACCAAGCGGCCGGACGAGCGGCCGGTGTGGGACAAGCACCCGACCGGCATGGACGCGCTCGGCGGCGACCGGCCCTTCATCATGGAGGCCGACGGGCATTGCCAGTTGTTCGTGCCGACCGGGCTCATGGACGGACCGCTGCCGACCCACTACGAGCCCATCGAGGCGCCGGTCCGCAACCCGATGAACGGGCAGCAGCACAACCCGACCGCCAAGATCTGGGACCGGCCCGGCAACACGCTGCATGCACCGGCCGATCCGCGCTTCCCGCATGTGTTCAGCACCTATCGGCTGACCGAGATCCATTGCGGGGGCATCCCGAGCCGGGTGATGCCGCATACGGCGGAACTGCAGCCCGAAGCCTTCGTCGAGGTGTCACCGGAGCTGGCACGCGAATGCGGCATCACGCATCTCGGCTGGACCGTGATCTCTACCCTGCGGGGTGCCATCGAGGTGAAGGCGATGGTGACCGAACGCGTGCGTCCTTTCGTGATCGACGGGCGCACCGTGCATCAGGTCGGCATGCCGTGGACTTTCGGGCGCGAGGGCTATGCGCAGGGTGCGGTCGCCAACGTCCTGCTGGCCATCACGGGCGATGCCAACACCAGCATTCACACCACCAAAGCCATCACCTGCGCGATCCGGCCCGGGCGGCTCGATGAAACAGGAACGGTGCCGCGCCATGCCGCTGAATGAAAGCGGCCGCAAGGCACTGACCCATCTCGATGCCGCCTTGGCCAAGCAGCCAGAAAAGGACGGTCACTTGTTATCGGCCACGCTGACCGGCCTCGGGGTGTTTCGCGATGGGATCATCGCGTCTCACCGGGAAACCCCGACAGACCTCAGTCGTTTGGTGCTGGACCGGGTCAACGGCGTCATCTCGGCCACCATGGCGGTGCAATACCCGCTCGGCGAGGTTCCTTGGGCCAGCCTCGCCCAGGCAAGGGGAACCCTCGTCGGGCTGCTGGACAGCGACATCTGGGCCTGACGCTCAGGTGTTCTGGCCCGGCCGGCACGTCGCGTTGTGCAACACGCCCGCGCCGGACTGGAAAACCTCTGCACTGTTTCGTTTCGGAGGGAGCGCCACAAAAACCTTACGGTCACCGACCGGACTTTGTGACAAATTTAACGAACGCGGCAATTCATCGCTCCACGACCGAACTTTGTCATCGCCTTTGCGGTTCACTGGCTGGGCGGAGCGCACAGCATGATCAATTCAACAAGCAAGATGGGCTCTGACGGCCCTGCCGCCGATGCGCCTTATCCGTCGTGGCCCACGGTCGCCGACCTCGTCAGCGCCCCTTCGCATGGTGACGACACCGAATGCCGCACGCTTCGGGAAGCCCGCATCTGGCAGTCTCTGGCGGATGAACCGATGCCCCAGAACGATAGCGCCTGCGACGACACTTACCCCTCGAACAGCTATCGCCGCTAAACCTTTGCTTGAAGTTCGGATATTCAGAATGAGCGGACGTTAGAAGGTGGGCGGAACAGAATGACGTCGTCGATGAGGCTCACCGCGGTATTGGTTGCTGTGTTGGCTGTGGCTCAGTCACGGTCCGTCGAGGCGGCCGAGATGGTCACGACGCCCGAACTGCGTCAGGCGGCCGTGGCGGCCTGCACCGGGGACGTTCTGCGCCTTTGCCCGACTGTCATGTTCGACGAGCAGCAGGTTTTCGCCTGCATGCGCACCAACCGAAACCAATTGACGCCAGGATGCCGCTCCGTGTTCGACAAAGGCGCCAAAACAGTTCGGCAATAGCACGCGAGCACGTCCGAAGCCGACCGGGTCCGCCTCGCAGCATCGCCCAAAGCCCTGTCCGACCGATCGATGGCGCGCTAAAACAGTCCCTCGATCACCCCGTCCCGCAGCCCGATCGATTCAGCAGCGGGGATGCGCGGCAGGCCCGGCATCGTGCGGATGTCGCCGCATAGCACCACAACGAAGCCGGCACCCGCGGCAAGCCGCATGGCAGCGACCTCGACCGTGTGGCCTTCCGGGGCGCCGAGCGCGTTCGGGTCGGTCGAAAAGGAATATTGCGTCTTGGCCATGCAGACCGGCAGGTGGCCGAACCCGGCGGCCTCGATGCGCCGGCAGTCCTTGGCGGCTCGGCTGCTCAGCGCGATATCGGCCGCGCCATAGATATCGCGCGCCACCGTCCGGATCTTGTCGGCAAGACCGAGCCCATCGGGGTAAAGCGGACGGAAGCGGCTCGTGCCGTTCTTCGCCGCCACAACCACCCGTTCGGCGAGTTCCAGGATTCCGGCCGAGCCGTCCGCCCAGTGCCGGCACGTCACGGCCGTTGCATCGAGCCGTTCGCGGCAGGCGGCGATCAGAAAGTCATGTTCGGCCGCCGTGTCGGTGGCGAAATGATTGATCGCGATGAGGGGGTCGAGGCCGAAGCGCCGCAACCCGGCGACGTGCTGCGCCAGATTGGCAAAGCCGCGCTCGAGCGCCCCGAGGTCCTCGACCGCAAGGCCGTCCTTGGCAGCACCGCCGTGCATCTTCAGCGCCCGGACCGTTGCGACCAGCACAACGGCATCCGGGGCCAGCCCGGCTTGCCGGCATTTGATGTTGAGGAACTTTTCGGCCCCGAGATCGGCCCCGAACCCTGCTTCCGTGACGACGAAATCGGCCAGCGCCAGCGCCGTGCGGGTGGCCACCACCGAGTTGCAGCCATGGGCGATGTTGGCGAAGGGGCCGCCATGCACCAGTGCCGGCGTGGCTTCGAGCGTCTGCACGAGATTCGGCTGGAAGGCGTCCTTCAACAGCACCGTCATGGCGCCGGCGGCCTTCAGGTCGGCCGCCGTCACGGCAACGCCGTCGCGCGTTTCCGCCACCACGATACGGCCGAGCCTTTCCTCTAGGTCGTCGAGCGTTTCCGCCAGGCAGAAGATCGCCATCACCTCCGACGCCACCGTAATGTCGAAGCCGTCTTCACGCGGGAACCCGTTGGCGACGCCGCCGAGCGACGACACCACCGACCGCAGGGCCCGGTCGTTCATGTCCAACACCCGACGCCAGGCGATGCGGCGCGGATCGATGCCGAGCGCGTTACCCCAATAGATGTGGTTGTCCAGCATCGCGGCCAGCAGGTTGTGGGCGCTGGTGATGGCGTGGAAGTCGCCGGTAAAATGCAGGTTGATCTTCTCCATCGGCACCACCTGGGCATGGCCGCCACCGGCTGCCCCACCCTTCAGGCCGAACACCGGACCGAGCGACGGCTCGCGCAGGCAGATAAGCGCCTTGTGGCCGAGCCGCGCCAGCCCGTCGCCGAGGCCGACCGTCGTGGTGGTCTTGCCTTCGCCGGCCGGGGTCGGGCTGACGGCGGTGACCAGCACCAGCTTGCCGGCCGTGGGGCGCCTTGCCGTTTGAAGGCTTGCGACATCGAGCTTGGCGACGTGCCGGCCATAGGGTTCGAGACTATCGGCCGGGATGCCGAGGCCGGCCGCGATGGCGGCGATCGGCTGCAACGAGGCTCGGCGCGCGATCTCGATATCGGTGTCCATTGTGTCTCCGCCTGGCATCGCGCGCAGGGCAGGGATGGGGCGATCGGCCCTGGTTTGTAAACACCCCGAAGCTGTAATAATGAAAAACTGGCGGCTGCGGCCGTCCCTGACGAGCCGCCGCGTGGCGGCGCCGTCCAAGAGGTCTCGATGGTGTATCGCGCTTTCTTCGAGGATGCGCTCGGTCGTTTGCACGCTGAGCGCCGCTACCGTGTTTTCGCCGATCTCGAACGGGACGTGACCCGCTTCCCCCACGCGGTCTGGCGAGGCCCCGAGGGGCCGCGCGACATCATCATGTGGTGCTCGAACGATTACCTCGGCATGGGCTGCCACCCGGCCGTCACAGGCGCCATGGTGGAAGCGGCGGGCCGCTACGGCGCCGGCGCCGGCGGCACGCGCAACATATCGGGCAACAGCCACCCCGTGGTGCAGCTCGAGGCGGAACTGGCCGACCTGCATGGCAAGGCCGCGGCTCTCGTGTTCACCTCGGGCTGGATCTCGAACCTCGCCGGCATCTCGACCATCGCGGGCCTGATTCCCGATTGCGTGATCCTGTCCGACGCGCTCAACCACAATTCGATGATCGAAGGCATCCGGCGGTCGGGCCGCGACAAGCTGATCTTCCGGCACAACGACCTCGATGACCTCGAAGCCAAGCTGCGCGACCTTGGCACGCGGCCGAAGCTGATCGTCTTCGAAAGCCTGTATTCGATGGACGGCGACATCGCCCCCGTGGCCGCCATCGCCCGCCTGGCGAAGCGCTATGGCGCCATGACCTATCTCGACGAGGTCCATGCGGTCGGCCTGTACGGGCCGCGCGGCGGCGGCATCGCGGAACGCGAAGGCGTCATGAACGAGATCGATGTCATCGAGGGCACCCTGGCAAAGGGGTTCGGCACGCTCGGCGGCTACCTCGCGGCCGATGCCGCGATCGTCGATGCGGTGCGGTCCTTCGCGCCCTCGTTCATCTTCACCACGGCGCTGCCCCCGGCGGTCGCGGCGGCCGCCACGGCGGCGGTGCGACACCTGAAGCGCTCCGGCGACGAGCGCACCCGGCATGCCCGGCAGGTGGCCCGCACCAAGCAGGCGCTCACACGTGCCGGCCTGCCGGTCATGGACAACCCGTCCCATATCGTGCCGCTGTTCGTCGGCGATGCCGACCGCTGCAAGCGGGCGAGCGACCTGCTGCTCGAGCGGCATGGCATCTACATCCAGCCCATCAACTACCCGACGGTCGAGCGCGGCGCCGAGCGGCTGCGCATCACGCCGACGCCCCACCATTCGGACCAGCATATCGTGGCGCTGACCGCAGCGCTCTGCAACGTGTGGCAGGAGCTCGACCTTCCGACCGAGATGCACCATCAGGCCCAGGCAGCGGAGTGAGGGCGTCGGCTGCTCGTTAGCGGCAGCCGACGGCTTTCAGGCGTTCCGCGCGACCCAGGTCGTGAGCCGGTCCGCCACCTCCGCGATCTGGGCCGGCGACCGGGCAAAGCACAACCGAAGCGAACCCGCTCCGGCCGCCCCGAAGGCGTCGCCCGGCGCCGCGCCGATCCCCGCCTCGTCGACCAGCCGGAAGGCAAGCCGGCGGGCGTCGGGATACCCCTCGATGCCGCAGAACAGGTAGAAGCCGCCGTCCGGCGCCGCGAACCGCATCCGGCCGGTCGCTTCGAAGGCCGCGCAAAGCATGTCCCGGTTTTGACGGGCCCGCCGGACCTGCTCGGCCACGAAGTCAGCCCCGCCCTCGATCGCCGCCAAGGCGGCGCGCTGGCTCGGCACCGCGACGCCGGAGGTGGAATATTGCACCAGGTTCTCGATCAACTGGCCGAGCGCCTCGGGCGCCTCGAGCCAGCCGATGCGCCACCCCGTCATGGCCCAGTTCTTCGAGAAGGTCTGCGGAAACAGGATGAGGTCGTCCGCCGCCATGATGTCGTGGAAGGACGGCGCCCGGACCGCATCGAAGGTGAACCGGCCATAGATCTCGTCGGCGATGATCCACAAGCCGTGGCGGCGTGCGAAGCGCAACACCGCTTCGAGCTCTTCGAGCGTCGCGGTCCAGCCGAGCGGGTTCGAAGGCGAATTGATGACGATCGCCCGCGTGGCGGGGTTCACGGCGGCTTCGAGCGCCGCCATATCGAGGCTCCAGCGCGGGTGGACGCCTGACCCGAGCCGCATCGGCGTTTCGACCACGCGCGCGCCGAGCGCCATGATGGCGCCGCCGAAATTCGGCCAGGCCGGCGTCGGCACCAGGAACTCGTCGCCCGGGCCGCCGACGATCCGCATGGCGATCTGCAACGCATGCATGCCGCCGATCGTCACGAAGAACCGCTCGGGCGAGAACGCTTCGCGCGGGCCGTAGAGCGCCGTCATGTCACGCGCGATCGCTTCGCGCAGGGCCGGGATGCCGCGTTGATAGGTGTAGAAGGTTTCGCCCGCCTCAAGCGAGCGGATCGCGGCCGCGCTGATGAAGGAGGGCGTCGGCTGGTCGCTTTCTCCAACCCAGAGGGGAATCACCCCCTCGCGATTGCGGCCGTAATTGAAGATTTCGACGATGCCGCTATCCGGCACCGCAAGGGCGCTCGGTTGCACGCGGTCGAGCCACCGACTCCGTTCCGCCGTGTTTCGTCCACCCTCAACCTGCACGGGTCCGCTCCTTCGTTACGCGGCTTCCGATTAGCGGATCGGCGTTGATCGCGCGAGGATGTCGCGGATCTCCACGAGGAGCTTTTCTTCGCCGGTGGGGATCGGGTCGAGCTTCGGAGCCTCGGTCTGGAAGCGCCGGATCGCCTTGACGATCAGGAACAGCACGAAGGCGACGATCATGAAATTCACCACATAGGTGGCGAAGCTGCCCCAAGCCAGCACGGCGCCCTGCTTCTGGGCGTCCGCCAAGTTGTTGGCCGTGACGTTGTGGCTGAGCGGCAGAAAGTAGTTGGAAAAGTCGGCGCTTCCCACCAGCCCGATGATGGGCATGATGATGTCCTTAACCAAAGAATCGACGATCTTGCTGAAGGCGGCGCCGATGATCACCGCAAAGGCGAGGTCGATGACGTTGCCTTTCAGGGCAAAGGAGCGGAACTGCTTCAGTTCTTCCCTGAGCGACAATTTCGGAGCGCGAATGGTCAAGGTCATCTCCCAATGGACGGCGGCGGCAATGCGGCTGCCAAGCTAAAGCCATGCCAGACGAAAGCAAGGCGGGGCTCACTGGCGTCGATCGGCGGGACACCTTTATCAAGACGAAGACGCGGCTCGTCGCCGTGCCGGCGGTACCGACAATCCAGCTGTTCACAGCCGACGAGGCCACCGAACTCTGGGAGCAGACCGAAGCCGAGATGGGCCGCATCGGTTTGCCGCCCCCTTTCTGGGCGTTCCCCTGGGCGGGCGGCCAGGCCCTGGCGGCCTATCTGACGCAGCATCCCGAGGTCGTCCGCGGCCGCAGCGTGCTCGATGTCGCGTCCGGCTCGGGACTCGTGGCGATCGCGGCCGCACGCGCCGGCGCGTTTCGCGTCTGGGCCAACGACATCGACCTCTTCGCCCAGGCTGCGGCGCGCCTCAACGCGGTGGCCAACGGGGTCGGGGTGGAGCTGCTGCCCGGCGACCGGGTCGGCACGGACGACGGTTGGGACGTGGTGCTGGCCGGCGACGTGTCCTACGAACGCGACATGGCCACCCACCTGCTCGACTGGCTGGAGGCGTTGCATCGTCGCGGCGCCCTGGTGTTGCTGGGCGATCCCGGCCGGAGCTACCTGCCGCGCGACCGCCTCATCGAGATCGCCTCCTACGAGGTGCCGGTCACCCGTGCGCTCGAGGATGCCGACGTCAAGCGATCCGCAGTGCTGCGGTTTCGCTGACCATGGCGGGCGGGGCGAACGCGTTGACAAGCCCGGTGGCTTGGTGGCAGCACCCTGACGACCCGCCAAAGGATCTCCGATGAGCCACGCCGCCCTCAAGACCACCATTGAGACAGCCTTCGAGGGCGTGGCCTTAGTCACGTCCGACACCCGGGGAGAGGTGCGTGATGCGGTCGAAACCGCGCTCGCCCTGCTTGATCGTGGCGAGCTCCGCGTTGCCGAGAAGACGGGCGATGGCTGGACCGTGCACCAATGGCTGAAGAAGGCCGTGCTGTTGTCGTTCCGCCTGAACCCGATGGCGACGATCCCGGGCGGCCCTGGCGGCTCGTCCTGGTACGACAAGGTGGCGTCGAAGTTCGACGGCTGGGGTGAAACCGAATTTCAGGCGGCCGGCTTTCGGGCGGTGCCGAACTGCGTCGTGCGGCGCTCCGCCTATGTGGCGCCGGGCGTGGTGCTGATGCCGTCCTTCGTCAACGTCGGCGCCTATGTGGATGCCGGCACCATGGTGGACACCTGGGTGACGGTGGGCTCCTGCGCCCAGATCGGCAAGAACGTGCATCTGTCGGGCGGCGTCGGCATCGGCGGCGTTCTCGAGCCGCTGCAGGCCAACCCGACCGTCATCGAGGACAATTGCTTCATCGGGGCGCGCTCCGAGGTGGTCGAGGGCGTCATCATCGGCGAAGGCTCCGTGCTGTCCATGGGCGTGTTCATTTCGGGTTCGACCAAGATCGTCGATCGCGCCACCGGTGTTATTCACATCGGCCGGGTGCCGCCTTATTCGGTGGTGGTGCCGGGCGCCCTGCCGGGCAAGCCGTTCCCCAACGGGCAGCCCGGCCCGTCGCTGTCCTGCGCCGTGATCGTCAAGACCGTCGATGCACAGACCCGGGCCAAGACCGGCATCAACGAGCTGCTGAGGGATTGATGCCGTCCCCCCGGGGCGGCATTCCACCGGCCGAAGCCGGCCCGCACGGGTTTCGCTTCCTGTTCCGGACCGACCGCGGGGTGATCGACCGCGCCACCTGGTGGCGCGGGACCGTGCCGCTTGCCGTCATCGGGGCATTGGCCGAGCTCGGCTGGGTGCTGGTGCGTCCCTTCGTTCAGCACGGCCTCGAACAACCGCCTCTCGCGGTGCTGGGGGCCTACCTCTACCTGCTGGCTTTCAGCTTCGGGCTGCTCGTGCTGCTGGTGTGCGAATACAACCTCAGCGCCAAGCGCTTCGCGGCCCGGGGACAGCCGCGCGCCCTTGCGGGCATCCTGCCGCTCAGTCTGCTATGCGGCGGTGCCTTCGCCTGGGTCCTGCCCCGCTCGCAAGGCACGATTCCGGACTGGACCGGCACCCTTGCGATCCTCGCGGTCGCGGCGGTCGTAGTGTGGAACATCGTGGCCCTTGGCATCCGCGCGCCCCGCTGACCCCGAGCCGAGGAGGATGGCCGTGATCTCGCCCGTCGATCTATTGTGCGACCTGATCCGCTGCCCGTCGGTGACGCCCACCGAGGGCGGCGCCCTGACGCTCCTGGCCGGCATCCTCGGTGAGGCGGGCTTCGCGGTCGAGCGCCCGACCTTCTCGGAGCCGGGCCAGCCTGACGTGGAAAATCTTTACGCCCGAATCGGCACCGGCCGCCCCTGCCTTGTCTTCGCCGGCCATACGGATGTGGTGCCGCCCGGCAATGCCGCGGCGTGGCACCACCCACCCTTTGCCGGCCTCGTCGAGGACGGCATCGTGCACGGGCGCGGCGCCTGCGACATGAAGGGCGGCGTGGCGGCTTCGGTGGCGGCCGTTTGCGCGTGGCTCGGCCGGCATGGCTTCCCGGCCGAGGGGTCGATCGCGTTTCTGATCACCGGCGACGAAGAAGGCCCGGCCGTGAACGGCACGCCGAAGCTCCTGGCCTGGGCGCAAGCGCGTGGCGAACACTTCGATCATTGCATCCTGGGAGAGCCCACCAATCCCGATCACCTCGGGGAGATGATCAAGATCGGCCGGCGTGGTTCGCTATCGGGCACGCTGACGGTGCATGGCCGTCAGGGCCACGTGGCCTATCCGAACCGGGCCGAAAATCCGATCCCGCCGCTGCTGCGGCTGCTCGGCGCCTGGCTGGCGACACCCCTCGATGCCGGCACCCCGCATTTCGACCCCTCGAACCTCGAGGTGGTTAGCATCGATGTCGGCAACCCGTCGACCAACGTCATCCCGGCCGAAGCCAAAGCCCGCTTCAACATCCGGTTCAACGACGTGTGGACGCCCGACAGCCTGACGGCCGAGCTGCACCGGCGAGCCGAAACGGCAGGCGCCGGCGCGCGCTTCAGCCTCGACCTGCTGCCCTGCAACGCCCTTGCCTTCGTGACGGCTCCGGGCCCCTTCACGGCGCTGGTGTCGGCCGCGGTCGCCGATGAAACCGGACGGACGCCCGTACTGTCGACCACCGGCGGCACATCCGATGCCCGCTTCATTTCCCGGCTTTGCCCGGTGGTCGAATTCGGCCTCGTGGGCCAGACCATGCATGCGGTCGATGAAGCGGTCAGCGTGGCCGACGTCGAACAGCTGACCCGCATCTACGAGCGGGTCATCGACGGTTATTTTTCGCGCTGACGCGCCTCAGCACATTTCAGGCACGTTGCGGCACAGGTTCTGACGCTTCTGCCGCAACTCGAATTGTGCGCCCGGATCGCCGCGATAGCTGTCGTAAGTCTGCCGATCGTAAGTTTGCCGCGCACTGCCGATGCTCGAGGGCACCGTGCGGTTGAAGATGCCTGGGCCGGCGGGTGGGCCATCGGTCTGCGCGAAGCAGCCGCAGGTCCCGACGCCCAAGGCCGCTGCCGCCACTGAAATGATCGCCAATTGCTTGAACATACCCTTGATCCCCGGCTCACGCCCGCTCTGAAACGTTTCTGAAAAGCCAACGCGAGCCGCCGGCGGCAGTTCAGCCCTCCACCTGAACGATTGGAGAGCCAGCCCCTGCATCGTCCGATGACCATCGAACGATTGTGCTTGGCGCCAAACAGCGTTACCGAGTTGTAACATCAACCGTCGTCGCCCGATCGGGCTTGCGAGCCGGATCTCATGCCAGCCCTCCCGAAAACCAGCCGCCCGCTCGTCATCGCCGCCGTCATGGCGTCGATGTTCATGATCGCCATCGAGGCCACCATCGTCTCGACCGCCATGCCGCAGATCGCGTCGCAACTCGGCGGCCTGCACCTTTACGCCTGGGTGTTCGCCTCGTTCCTGCTGACCCAGACCGCCATGACGGTGGTGTTCGGCAAGCTGTCCGACGTGTACGGCCGCCGACCGATTCTCCTGTTCGGCATCGCCATCTTCGTCGTGGCCTCGATCCTTTGCGGCTTCGCGACCTCGATGCCGGTGCTGATCGCCTTTCGTCTGATGCAGGGCATCGGCGCAGGCGCCATTCAGCCGGTCGGCATTACGGTGGTGGGCGACCTTTACGCCGCCGAGGAACGCGGGCGCGTACAGGGATGGCTGGCCAGCATCTGGGCCATCTCGGCGGTGCTCGGCCCCCTGGCGGGCGGCTTCATCGTCCAGCACACGTCGTGGGCCTGGGTGTTCTGGATCAATGTGCCGGTCGGCATCCTGGCGGCGCTCGGCTTCGTGGCGTTCCTGCATGAAGACGTGGTGCGTCGGGCCCAGTCGGTCGACTGGCTCGGCGCCGGCCTCTTCACCGTCGTGGTGGCGTCCTTGATGGTGGCGTTGACGCAAGGCGGCGCCGGCGACCTCGGCAGCGCGGAACTGGCCACGCTGATCCTCGTGATCGGCCTCGTGCTGTTCGTCATCCAGGAGCGGCGCGCCCCTGCCCCGATGATGGCCTTCGACCTATGGCGCAAGCGCGCCATCGCTGTCGCCAATGGCGTCTCGTTGCTGGCCGGCGTGGCGCTGGTCGGCCTGACGAGCTTCGTGCCGATGTATGTGCAGGGTGTGCTGCAACGCACGCCGCTGGTGGCGGGCCTCGCGATGACCATGATGGTGGTGGGCTGGCCGATCGGCGCCACCCTGGCCGCCAAGGTGCTGGTGCGCACCGGCCTGCGCTTCCTCCTGCTGTCCGGCGCCGCCGTGATGCCGATCGGCGCCCTGCCCTTCGTGATGCTCGATCCGGCGAGTTCGCCCATCCTGGCCGCTGCCGGCTCGGCGATCGTCGGCTTCGGCATGGGGCTCGTCAGCACCGCGGCCCTGGTGATCGTGCAGGAGATCGTCGACTGGTCGCAGCGCGGCAGTTCCACGGCCGCCAACCTGTTTTCACGCAACCTCGGCAGCACGCTTGGCGCGGCCATCCTGGGGTCGATCCTGAACTATGGCCTCGCCCACCAGGGCGGCGATGCGCAACCGGTTACGGGAGACGACCTGCGCCTGCTGCTGCAGAAAGGCGCCGTGGTGGGCGCCGCCAAGGCCGACGCGATCCGTGCGGCGCTGCAGGATGCCCTGCACCAAACGTTCTGGGGTGTACTCGGCGTCGCCGTGGCGGCCTTCCTGGCGGCCCTGCTGATGCCCGAGGTCGCCTTGCGTCGATCGGTGCGCGAGATCGAAACCGCTGCCACCGAGGAAGCCACCTTCTAGAAACCGTGGCGGTGAAACCGATCAACCGCCGCCACGACTTCGATCCTTATTCGGCCGCCTGCGCGACCGCCTCGACCGGATGCGACAGGCCCTCGGCCGACCGGCTCATCACCAGCTTGCGGGTGTGGAAGGCCTCGAGCGTCGGGCGGTGGCCGATCGACACGATGGCGGTGGTCGGAAGCCGCGCGATCAGCGTGCGGTAGAGGTCCTCCTCACCCTGCTGGTCGAGGGCCGAGGTGGCCTCGTCGAGGAACAGGAAGTCGGGCTTCACCAGCAGCACCCGGGCTGCGCCGAGCCTTTGCTGTTCGCCGCCCGACAAGCGCTGCGACCAGTTGCCGGCCTCGTCGAGTTCGGGCGCCAAGGCGCCGAGCCCGACCGCCTCGAGGGCCACCGCCACATCGGCATGCGGATAAGCCTCGACGGTGCGGGGATACACCAGCGCCTGGCGCAAGGTGCCGAGCGGCAGGTAGGTGCGTTGCGGCAGCACAAAGAGGGTCGCCCCCTTGGGCACCTCCACCCGCCCCTGCCCGAACGGCCAGATGCCCGACAACGCGCGCAGCAGCGTCGTCTTGCCGGAGCCTGAACGGCCGGTGAGCAGCACCCGCTCGCGTGGCGCCACGCTGAAGCGGGCCGCCGCGGTCAGCGGACGATGGCTCGGCAGCGCGACCGTGAGATCGTCGGCGACGAGGTTCGGTCCAGGTGCCACGCGCGTCTCGATATGAGGCTTGGCGGTCGACTCGGCCGTCGTCTTTCCCATGGCTTCCTCGAAGCCGATCAAACGCTGCACCACGGCGCGATAGTCGGCCAGCGTCGAATATTGATCGACGAACCAGGTGAGGCCGTCCTGCACGCTCGAGAAGGTCTGGTTGGTCTGCATGAAGGCCCCATAGGTGGCCTTGCCGAAGAAGAACGCCGGCGCCAGCAGCAGATACGGGAAGATCACCGAGAACTGGCCGAAGAAAGCCGTGAACCAGGTCAACGTCTTCTGCCGGTTGATGACGCCATACACGTTGGCCAGCACGGAAGCATAGCGTTCACCCAACTCGGCCCGCTCGGCCGGCTCACCCTTCAACAGGGCGATCTGCTCGCTGTTCTCGCGGATACGCGCCATGCCGAAGCGGAAGTTCGCCTCGTAGCGCTCCTGGTCGTATTTCAAGCGGATCAGCGGTTTGCCGATCCAGTGCGTCACCAGCGTGCCGACCAGCGCATAGATCACGGCAAGGTAGATCAGATAGCCGGGGATGTTGAACGACAGGCCGAAGCTCGTCATCGGGAAGGTCTGCGACAGCTGCCACAGGACGTACAGGAAGATCCCCAGCCGCATGACGTTGCCGAAGAACCCGATGCCCAGCACCATGGTCTGGCCGACAAAGGAATGAACGTCTTCGGCGATCCGCTGGTCCGGGTTGTCGGCCGGGCCGGTAACCATGCGGAGGCGGTAATGCTGGGCGTCGCCGAGCCAGCGGTCGACGAAGAAATCCGTCATCGACTTGCGCCAGCGGATCTGCAGCACCTGGTTGATGTAGCTCTTGTAGACCGCAACCACGATGTAGAAGAACGCCAGGATGCTGAACAGCTCGATGGCGTGCAGGAAGCCGGGAAAGTTCTTCTGCTGGATGGCGTCGCCGAAGATCGCGTACCAGGAGTTGAAGCGCTTCACGACATAGGAGAAGGCGATTTCCAACGCCACCACGGCGCCCAGCAGCGCGAAGGCGATCGTGCGTTCCGGCAGCTTGACCGGGCCGATGAACCACAGCCTCACCTCTCCCGGCGTCGTGCGCTGGAAATAAGGATAGGTCAGGCGCCAGATGTCCTTCAGGGCGGCCCAGATTTTCGACATGGTCTCTCCGGCTCGGCGCCGCTGGCGCAAAGGCTGCGCCCCAGCGAATCCATGGGCAAGAAAGCGGAAATGAGGCCGCCGCGGTCGCAGCGCCTCGCAGACCGCCACCCGTCGACAATCGGGCGCCCCGTCGCGTAGGACGGACAGCCCTCTCGGACCTTGCGATGCGCCCGCTGCCGTGCCGATCCCTTTCCGCCTTCGGGCGCCTCGCCGCCGCGCTGGCCGTGCTTGCATTGCCGTCCCGCGAGGCTGCGGCACAGGCGACCGCGTCGGGCGGCGAAACGGTCGAGCAGGCGCTTTGCCGGCTGATCGACGGCGCCGCGGCGCGCCAGCACATGCCGGCGGGCTTTCTCACCCGCCTGCTCTGGCAGGAAAGCAGCTTCCGACCCACGGTGGTCAGCCCGGCCGGCGCTCGGGGCATCGCCCAGTTCATGCCTGGCACGGCCCGCGAGCGCGGGCTCGACGATCCCTTCGACCCGGAACAGGCGATCCCGGCCTCGGCCGCCTTTCTGGCCGAACTGGCCCAACGCTTCGGCAACCTCGGCCTCGCGGCCGCGGCCTATAACGGCGGGCCCAATCGCGTCGCCGCCTGGCTCGGCGGGCATGGCGGCCTGCCGAGTGAGACAGAAGATTACGTGCAGCGCATCACCGGGCGATCCGCCGGCGATTGGGCCGAGGAGGCGCGCCACAAATCATCGGCGACGCACGTCGGCCCTTCGGACAAGCCCTGCCTGGAGATTGCTCGCGACATCCGTCTCACGACGCCGCGTGCCAGCACCATCGCGTCGGCCGCGCTGGCGCCCTGGGGGGTGCAGTTGTCCGGCAACTTTTCGAAATCCATCGCGCTGGCCAGCTTCGAGCGCGCACGGGGCCGCTATGCCAGCCTGCTGGGTGGCATTCAGCCCATGATCGTTGGGACGCGTCTCCGGACCCGTGGCTTTCATGCCTTCTACCGGGTCCGGGTCCCGGCCCAGACTCGGGCCGAGGCGGATGCGCTGTGCCGTAGCATTCAGGCTGCGCGCGGCAGCTGTGCGGTGCTACGGAGCTAAGACCTCAGCGGCTCGGGCCCCGGCCGCGAAGGGTGACGCCCAGGTGGTCCTCGACAATCGCCAGATTGCGCAGATTGGCCTTAAAGGCAGCGTCGAAAAGGTCGCCCACGACGGGCACCGACCCGACCAGCGTCTCGACCCCGACGTTCGCCACCATGCGGGCCAGCTTGCCGGCCGGCAGGCCGAGCTTGCGCGCTTCCCAGACGATGTAGAGCGACGTCAGCCCCATCAGCGTGTCGCCGATGCCGGGCGCCAGGCCGACGATACCATCGAGGCCGAAGCGGAACTTGGTACCCGGCACCACGAAGGCGGCGTCGAGCAGCCAAGCCAGTCGGCGCAGCTTGGCAAGGCGGGCGGCTTGGGTCACGGTCGGCTGGAAGGACGCGAAGGCGGTCATGGCGACACCCCTTGAGGAACGGGCCTGAGATGGGGACCCGCCCCGCGGGTTCAATGCCGCGCCGGCTTGTGGGCACAGAAAGCCGTCGCCATCTCGTCGACACCGCCGGACCTTTCGGCTCGAACCGTCACGATGCCCCGTCCTTTGATCGCCTTGTTGTTGTTCTGTCTTGCTTACCTCGGCCCCGTCGCCTGGCGGGCCCTTGCTTATTACCGGGCGCCTGCCTCGGTCTGGTGGTCGGCCGACCGGTCGAGCGCCGGCCTGTTGCGGCCGGCCCATCAGGCGCCCGAGGCCGCCGTGCGGATCTATGCGGCCCCCACGGTCAGCTGGCGCGGCATCTTCGCGGTGCATTGCTGGATCGTGCTGAAGCCCGCCGATGCGCCCGCCTACCAGCGCTGGGACCTGACCGCCTGGGGCGATCCCATCCGGGTCGACGGCTTTTCGCCGGATGGCCGCTGGTTCGGGCAGGTGCCCGAGCCCGTTTTCACAGCCGATGGCGCAGAGGCCGCAGCCATGATTCCACGCCTGCGGGCCGCGATCGATCGCTACCGCTTCCGCCACCAGGGCGACTATCGCGCCTGGCCGGGGCCGAACTCCAACACTTTCGTGGCAACCGTCATGGCGGCCGTGCCGGAGATGGGCGCGACGCTGCCGCCCAACGCCATCGGCAAGGACTTTCCCGTCGAAGGCCGCTGGTTCGGCCCGACACCATCCCGAACCGGCCTTCGCCTCAACCTCGGCGGCTATTTCGGCTTGACGGTCGGGTGGATCGAGGGGTTCGAGCTCAACCTGCTGGGCGGCGTGATCGGCTTCGACCTTCGCCGTCCGGCCCTCAAGCTTCCGGGTGTCGGGCGCATCGGCATGGCGACGGGGTGAGCCACCAACCTCGACACACAGACTGATGCGACGAGAACGCTCTTCGAATTTCCAGGGGAGTGCCGTCCGTTTCGACCGGCTCGACGCAACAGCCGGGCTGTCCCCCGTGTTGCCCGGGTCGACAAAGCTTGCCATGGTGAAGCGAGCCAGGGATCGCCAGTGCCGCCAAGGCCGACGATGCCGAGCGCAACATCAATGCCGCACCCCACCATTGGACCAAGCGGCCGGGAGCGGAGGATGCGTCATGGGTGAAGCGGCTGTGGGACTGGGCCCGATCGCGCCGCGCCCGGTGTGGTACCGGAACCTTTACGTCCAGGTGTTGATCGCCATCGCGATCGGCGTGGCGCTGGGCTTTGCGGCGCCTGCGACCGGCACGGCGATGAAACCCTTCGGCGACGCCTTCGTGGCGCTGATCCGCATGATGATCGCGCCGGTGATCTTCTGCACGGTTGTGCACGGCATCGCCACGGTGGGCGACCTCAGGCGGGTCGGGCGCGTCGGGCTGAAAGCTATCGTTTATTTCGAGGTGGTGTCGACGGTCGCGCTGGTGCTCGGCCTCATCGTGGCCGAGGTCGTCAAGCCGGGCGCCGGCTTCAACATCGACCCCGCGAAGATCAACGCCAGCAGCGTCGCCAATTACGTCACGGCCGCGAAGCAGGACTCGATCGCGGCCCACCTTCTCGGCATCATCCCGGACAGTTTCGTCGGCGCTCTGGCCAAGGGCGACCTGCTGCAGGTGCTGCTGATCTCGGTGCTGAGCGGCATCGCGGTGGCCAATCTCGGCCAGACAGGCGAGAAGATCTCGAGCGCCATCGACGCGGCCGGTGCGATGTTCTTCCGCATCATCGGCATCATCGTGCGCTTCGCCCCCATCGGGGCCTTCGGCGCGATGGCCTATACGATCGGTGCCTTCGGGATCAAGTCGCTGCTCAGCCTCGGCGCCCTGGTGGCCACCTTCTATGGCACCAGCATCCTGTTCATCCTGGTGGTGCTCGGCAGCATCGCCTGGTGGTCCGGGTTCTCGATCCTGCGCTTCGTGGCCTATATCCGGGACGAACTGCTGATCGTGCTCGGCACCAGTTCGTCCGAGACGGTGCTGCCGCGCATGATCCAGAAGATGCGCGGCCTCGGGGCCTCGCAGTCGGTGGTGGGACTGGTGATCCCCACCGGCTACAGCTTCAATCTCGACGGCACCAACATCTACATGACGTTGTCGATCCTGTTTCTGGCCCAGGCCACCAACACGCCGCTGACGCTGGCCCAGGAGCTGCAGATCCTGCTGGTGGCGGCGCTGACCTCCAAAGGCGCCTCGGGCGTCACGGGCGCCGGCTTCATCACCCTGGCGGCGACGCTGACGGTGGTGCCCGACATCCCGATCACGTCGCTGGCGGTGCTGGTCGGCATCGACAAATTCATGAGCGAATGCCGTGCCCTGACGAACCTCGTCGGCAATGGCGTCGCCACCATCGTCATCAGCCGTTGGGAAGGCGAGCTCGACAAGACCAAGCTCAAGGCCGCGCTGAGCGGCGCCACGCCGGCCGCCGCGAGCCTGCCCGACTTGCCGGTCGGCGCCGATGCGCTTAGACAGGCCTCCGTGCAGGACAGCTGACGGTGCGCGAACCTCCGAAGACAGGGGATCAGGCCGGGGACGAGGCGGCACGGCGGGCCGAAAGGCTGGCCCAGGCCCTGCGGGCCAACCTGAAGCGCCGCAAGGATCAGGCCCGCAGCCGCGACGGCATGCCGTCGCCCTCTCCCGAAGACAGGTCGGCAACCGAGACCTGAGGGCGCCCCAACCCCGGCGCCGATCGAGCGAGGACCCATGGATCGCATTTGCGTGGTAGGCGGCCGGCCTTTGAACGGCACGATACGGATTTCCGGCGCCAAGAACGCCGCGCTGCCGCTGATGATCGCCAGCGTGCTGACCGACGAAGCGCTGACGCTTGAGAACCTGCCGCGGCTGGCCGACGTCAGTTCCCTCGTGCGTATCCTCGGCAACCACGGCGTTGATTATTCGATCCAGGGCAAGCGCGCCGGCGAAGAAGCCGTGACCGGCCAGACCGTTCATCTGCAGGCCGGCCACATCGTCGATACCACGGCACCCTACGAGCTCGTTTCCACCATGCGGGCGAGCTTCTGGGTGGTGGCGCCCCTGCTGGCCCGCATGGGCGAAGCGCGCGTGTCGCTGCCGGGCGGCTGCGCCATCGGCACGCGCCCGGTCGATCTGCTGATCACGGCGCTCGAGCGCCTCGGTGCCAAGGTCGACATCGAGGCCGGCTATGTGGTGGCCAAGGCGCCGTCGGGCGGCCTGAAGGGCGCCGAGATCGATTTCTCGAAGGTCACGGTCGGCGGTACCCACACGGCCCTGATGGCGGCGGTGCTGGCCGACGGCACCTCGGTGATCCACAACGCCGCCCGCGAGCCGGAGGTGGTCGACCTCGCGGCCTGCCTCACGAAGATGGGCGCCCGCATCAAGGGCGCTGGCACGGCCACGATCGAGATCGAGGGCGTGGCCAAGCTCAACGGCACCCGTCATGCGGTGCTGCCCGACCGCATCGAGACCGGCACCTATGCGATGGCGGTGGCGATGACGGGCGGCGACGTGCTGCTGCAGGGCGCACGGCCGGAGCTGCTGCAAGGGGCTCTCGACACCTTGCAGGCCGCAGGAGCGACGGTGACGACGACCGAAGAGGGCCTGCGTGTCGCCCGTAACGGCGCCGGCATCACGGCCGTCGATGTGACGACCGAACCGTTTCCGGGGTTCCCGACCGACCTTCAGGCGCAGTTCATGGCCCTGATGACCAAGGCGCGCGGCACGTCGCGCATCACCGAGACCATCTTCGAGAACCGCTTCATGCATGTGCAGGAATTGGCGCGGCTTGGGGCCCACATCCGCCTTGATGGTGATGCCGCCATCGTGGACGGCGTCGAGACCTTGAAGGGGGCGCCCGTCATGGCGACCGATCTGCGGGCGTCCGTGTCGTTGGTCATCGCGGCGCTGGCGGCGGAGGGCGAAACCATCGTCAACCGCGTCTACCACCTCGACCGCGGCTTCGAGCAGCTCGAACGCAAGCTGAGCCAGTGCGGCGCCAGCATCGAGCGCCTTTCGACCGGCCACTGACAAAAAAACGGCCGGCGCGAGGCCGGCCGTTCGGGGATCGGCTCGCGCCGACCCGCTCGGTCTTACATGCCGTCGCGCATCATGCGGTGACGCATCATCCGGTGGCGCATCATGCGATGATGCATCATGCGGCGCTCGTGATGGCGCATCATGCGATCATGCCGCATCATGCGGTGGTGCATGCCAGGGCGAGCCATGGCGCCGTCCATCGGCTGCGCCGAGGCGGGCGTACACGTGGCCATCATCAGGCCGGCCAGGGCGGCGCCGCCGATAAAATTCAAGATGCGCATCGGGTCGTATCCTCTTTCAGGGCTGCGGATTCGTCCCCGTGCATTGTTGTGGGTCCGCACCGAAAGGACGTTTCAACGCCGTGTAAGTTCCCTGCCGGGGTGCACGAGCGGGGTCCTGGCCTTGCCTCACCTCACCCCGCGCCTATTCTTGTCGAAGCAATGGACGCGACGCCGCAGAGATGACCCTACGCCCCGCATCGGCCGGCCCCAGCGGCCTGCACTTCGCCGTCCTCGACGAGGAGGACCTCGGCGTCATGTCGGCGCATCTTCAGGATGCCGACATGAAGCTTGGCGACATGGCGTTCTTGCCGAGGTCACGTCATTTCGCGCTCGTGGCGTGCCGGATCGATTGGGACAATGTTGCCATCGGCCAGCCGGCACGCCGGGAAACGGGCTTTCATTTTTCTCACGTGCGGCATGTGCGTCGCATCGGCTTCGAGCAGGCCGACCCGGACCTCGCGCTGCAATTGTTGACGGTGTCGTTCGCCGCCACCGATGCGCCGGCCGGCGACGTGCTGCTAACCTTTGCGGGCGGGCGCATGATCAAGCTCGACGTGGACTGCCTCGAGGCCGAGATGCGCGACCTTGGGCCCTGCTGGGCCGTCGATAAACATCCCCGCCACGATCTCGACGACGTGACGCTGCCGGGCTAGGCACGGGGGAACCGATCCCGCGTCCCCCGCGAGCCTAGCATGCCGTTCCGCCTGAAGCTGACCGACCCCGACTTCGACGCCGCCTTCGCTCGGCTGCTTGGAACCAAACGCGAAGTGAGCGAAGAGGTCGACGGTGCCGCGGCCGTCATCATGGCGGATGTCCGTCGGCGCGGCGACGCGGCCCTGCACGACGCCTCGCTCCGCTTCGATCGCGTCGACCTCGACTGCCTCCCCCTTAGGATCGGCCCCGACGAGGTCGCGGCCGCGGTGGAGGCGGCCCCAAAGGGGGCACGGGACGCCCTCGGCTTCGCCCGCGATCGCATCGTGGCCTATCACGAGCGCCAGAAGCCGGCCGACCTGCGCTATACGGACGCGCTCGGCGTCGATCTCGGCTGGCGCTGGCGCGCCATCGAGGCGGTCGGCCTGTATGTGCCGGGCGGCACGGCCAGCTACCCGTCGTCGGTGCTGATGAACGCCGTGCCGGCCAAGGTCGCCGGCTGCTCGCGGGTCGTCATGGTGGTGCCGTCGCCGGATGGCGTGCTCAATCCGCTGGTGCTGGTGGCGGCGCAACTGGCAGGTGTTGACGAGATTTACCGCGTCGGTGGCGCCCAGGCGGTCGCGGCCCTGGCCTACGGAACCGAAACGATCGCTCCGGTGGCCAAGATCGTCGGCCCCGGCAACGCCTATGTGGCGGCCGCCAAACGCCGGGTGTTCGGCACCGTCGGCATCGACATGATCGCCGGCCCGTCCGAGGTGGTGATCCTGGCGGACGCGACCGCCGACCCGGACTGGGTCGCGGCCGACCTGCTGGCCCAGGCCGAACACGATGCCGTGGCGCAATCGATCCTCATCACCGATGACGCGGCCTTTGCGGGTACGGTCGAGGCCGCAGTGATGAGGCAGCTGGCAGCCCTACCCCGCGCCGCGATCGCGGGCGCCAGCTGGCGGGACTATGGGGCTATCATCCAGGTGCCTCGGCTCTCCGACGCAGTGCCGCTCGTCGACCGCCTCGCCCCGGAACACCTCGAGATCATCGCGGCCGATGAGGACGCCTTGAGCGAGGCGATCACCAATGCGGGGGCCATCTTCCTCGGCCGGCACACCCCCGAAGCCATCGGTGACTATGTGGGCGGCTCGAACCACGTGCTGCCCACAGCACGGTCGGCGCGCTTTTCCTCGGGTCTCGGGGTGCTCGACTTCATGAAGCGCACCTCGATCCTGCGCTGCGACGCGGCCAGCCTCGCGGCGCTCGGCCCGGCCGCCGTGGCGCTCGGCCGCGCCGAGGGGCTCGACGCCCATGCCGATTCGGTCGCCCTGCGGCTCGGCATGCCGCCGCGCGGCTGAAACCGTCTCGGCGTCGGCTCAGGACACCAGCCCGGTCAGCGCCTCAAGGGTGCGACCGACCTCGTGCGGTTGCACCACTGCATGGCGGATCAGGTCGTCGAAGCGGCGGGCGAACATGCGGATGTGGTCGGCGCCGTTCATCACGAAATAGCTCGGCCCGAGGAACACCACCGCCCGCTTGGCGCCGAATACCGTGAACGGCACCGAATACACCTCGCGCAGGTCGTAGAGGTAGAGCCGCAGGCTTGGGTAGGACGCGGCGTAGATGCGGCTCATGTGGGCGATCTGTTCGCGGCGTGCCCCAGCCGGGAACCCCGCCCAGCGCTCTTCCCCCCGGGCCAGCATCTGCAACGATTGCAGCGCAAGCCCCACCTCGACGTTGCTGTCCGGGTTGCACATGAAGTCGAGCCGCGCCTGCACGGCCGCAAGTTGCACCGCAGAGGCGCCCTCGAAGGTGCGGCGGTATTCGAAGCGCAACAGCGCCTCGGTCTTCAGGAAGTCGGGCAGCGCCACCGGCACGGTGCGGACACGGAACCCTTCCGCTTCCTTCAGCCAGGCCATGAAGTGATCGTCCACCGGACCCTGGCCCGGTTCCTCGACCTGCAACAAGGCGCCGATGATCTCGGCACCGGTTTCCTCGCGCTGACTGAGGCCGAGAAGCCAGTCGACCGAAACCCGGGCCTGCCGCGCCACGGCCACCAGGGTTTCCGCACGCGGCAGGCGGGGCTCGTCGGCGGTGAGCAGTTGCGCCAGGGTCGATCGATCGATGCCGGCCTGCTGCGCAAAAGCCGAGGCCGATCGGGGCGAGCGCGCCAACACCTCTTCCAGGCGGCGCCGAAACACGACGGCAGTGTGGGTTTTCGTCATCGCACCGTGGCATCAAATGTAAAGTGTCGCGGATCGTGATGATCGTAAACAGATCGGGATTTATGCGACAAGCATCGCGTTGAGTCGCGTCACCGGGTTGCCTCAGATCGAGCAGGCACGAATCACCGTGCTGGCCGCGAGATCGCTATGACCCGCCACCGGACCAAGTCGCTGGAATGGCCCTCGATCGCTCTTTGCGCGCTCCTGTATGGGGGCTTCGTCGGGCTGACCTGGTGGTCAGCTTCGTTGCCGGCCGGTGTGATCATTCCGGCTCTGGCGCTGCTGATCGCGTGGCACTCGTCGTTGCAGCACGAATTCATCCACGGACACCCCACCCCATGGCGCAAGGTCAACCGGGCGCTCGGCAATGTACCGCTGGCGCTGTGGCTGCCCTTCGAATCCTACCGGATCTCTCACCTGCTGCATCATCGCGACGACAGCCTGACGGATCCGCTCGACGATCCGGAAAGCTATTATTGGACGCCCGCGCAATGGCAGGCGCTCGGCCCGGTGGGTCGCCTGTGGGTTCACGTCCATAGCACCCTGGCCGGTCGGCTGCTGCTCGGACCGCTGTGGAACGTGTCGCGCTACATCGGTTCGGAGGTCCGGGCGATGCGGGGTGGCGATCGGCTGAGGCGCCGCATCTGGCGCTCGCACGCAGTCGCCTCCTTGGCCCTGTCGATCTGGCTGTTCGGCCTCTGCCATGTGAACCCGTTCGCCTATGTGGCAGCGGTCTATGGCGGCACGTCGATCCTCCTGTTGCGCTCCTTTGCCGAGCACCGCGCTCAGGATGCCGTCCACGAGCGCACGGCCATCGTGGAAAACGCCTGGTTCTTCGGCCCCCTGTTCTTGTTCAACAACCTGCACGCCGCTCACCACGAGCGCCCCTGCATGCCGTGGTACGAGCTGCCGCGCTGGTACCGCGAGAACCGAAGCCGGCTCGTGGCCGAGAACGGCGGCCTCGTGTACGACGGTTATGGCGCGGTGGCACGCCGCTTCCTGCTCCGGCCGCACCACCAGCTTCTTCACCCTTCTGCGGCGTCGCCAATCGGGGCGTCGCGACCATCTGACGGGCTCGGTTTGGCTCCGTGAAGCGGCGATGACGTAGCGTCAGTTCGATCAAGCTCCTGGAAAGAACTGCCCGATATATCCGGCTCGGTAGTCCGATTGACTTGCGAGCCCCTGAGACTTGTTCCTTCTGACGGATCGACTCGGCGAAGCACGACGATTGCAGCGCATCCTCGCCGAGGTCGCGCCTTGCACCGTTCTGCCGCTCGCGCTGAGCGAGATCCCCCGGGTGGAACCCCGGCTCGTCATCTGCGACGTGGCTTTCGACTCGACCGCCTCCGTCGAGGCGACGCGGCTCGCCCTGGCGCGGCTCGCCCTTACAGTCGATGTGCCGGTGCTGGGCCTCCTGCGCGACCCGAGCCATCTTACGCAGGCACAGGCCACGATGGCGGGGGCGACCACCACCATGCCGGTGCAGGTCGATCCCGCCACGCTGATCCGGGCCGTGCGGGCGCTCATGCCGACGCGGCCACAGATGGCAGTTGGTCCGAGGCCGGTCGGCGAGGCCGCCGCCAGCGTCTGCCTGATCGAGACGGTGCTTGGCGCGGTCATCGGCAAACGCGCCGAGCGTCAGGTAATCGCACCCGCGATGGTCGAGGAGGCGGGCGGCATTCTTCTGACCGCCATCGAGCAGGTCAGGATCAAGGCGTGGCTCGATGTGGTGTGGACCCACGACGACGTCACCTATCAGCACTGCTTGCTTGTTGCGGGCCTCGTGGCCGCCTTTGCGATCGAACTCGGCCTGCCGCCCAAGGCACAGCACCTGCTGTCGCAGGCGGCTCTCGTGCATGACATCGGCAAGTCCCGCATTCCGCGGACTGTTCTCAACAAGACCACGCCGCTGACGCTCGCCGAAATGGCGCTGGTGCGGTCGCATGCGGCCTTGGGCCATGCCCTGCTGGAAAGCCAGCAGGGCTATCACCCGGCGATCCTGGATATCGTGCGCCACCACCACGAGTTTCTCGACGGGTCCGGATATCCCGACCGTCAGGCCGGCACCCAGGTGTCGCGCTTCGTCCGCATGGTCACCATCTGCGACATCTACGCGGCCCTGATCGAACGCCGGCCCTACAAGGCGGCCGTCAGCACCAGGGCGGCCACGGCCTATCTGACGTCGCTCGGGCCGAAACTCGATGGCGCGTTGGTTGATGCCTTCCGGAACGTCGTTCGCGAGATCTGAAGCCGCCTTGAGCCCAACCAGAACTCAGTGACCGAAAGCCCGCCGCGATCGCGGGTTCAGAAACCAATCCGGAGCAGCTAAAAGATCGGCATGGCCGCTGCCCCGTCCCGACCCCCCCCACGCCCCACGACGCCGGTGCGCCACGAAGACGGCTGCCTGCGCTGCGGCTGGGCCGGGTATGACCCGCTTTATGTCGGCTACCACGACGCCGAATGGGGCGTGCCCGAGTGGGACGACCGTGCGCTCTTCGAAAAGCTGATCCTCGACGGCTTCCAGGCCGGGCTGTCCTGGATCACCATTCTGCGCAAGCGCGACGCGTTCCGGCGCGCCTTCGACGGCTTCGAGCCGGCTCGCATCGCCCGCTACGGCGAGGCCGATGTGGCGCGGCTGATGGCCGATGCCGGGATCGTCCGAAACCGGGCCAAGATCGTCAATACGATCGCCACGGCCCGGTTCTGGTTGGCGGAACAAGAGCGCGGCGGCTTCTCGGCCCTGTTATGGAGCTTCGTCGGCGGCGTCCCGGTGCAGAACGCCTTTGCGAGCGCCGCCGATGTGCCGACCGAGACCGCCGCGTCCCGCGCCATGGCGGCCCACCTTCGCGGCAACGGCCTCGGGTTCTGCGGCCCGACCATCCTTTACGCCTTCATGGAGGCGGTCGGCATGGTGAACGACCATCTGGTCGGCTGCTTCCGCCATGCGGCCTGCGGGCCGCAGCCGGAGGGACGCCCATGAGTGCGGCAACCCCGCCGCGCGCCTGGCAGCGCATGTTGTCCGGCCGCCGCCTCGACCTGCTGGCGCCGAGCCCCGACGACATCGCGATCGCCGACGTGGCGCATGGTCTAGCCCGCGTGGCCCGCTGGAACGGGCAGACGCTCGGCGCCCATGTGTTCTCCGTGGCGCAGCATTCGTTGCTGGTCGAGCGGGTGTTCGCCATCGGGTCGCCCGATGCGCCGGCGGCCGAGCGGTTGGCCGCCCTGCTGCATGACGCGGCCGAATATGTGGTGGGCGACCTCATCTCACCCTTCAAGGCGGCGCTCGGCAACGACTACAAGGCCGTGGAGCATCGTGTGCTCGGGGCCATCCAGGCCCGCTTCGGCATCGCGGCCGCGGCTGCGGCTGCGGCCGAGATCATTAAGCGGGCCGACCAAGCCGTGGCCCGCATGGAGGCCACCGCCCTCGCGGGCTTCGCGGACGACGAGGCGACGGCGTTCTTCGGACCTCCATTTTCGGCGGCCCCGCTCGAAGCCGACGCGCTCGAACCCTGGCCGGCCGACCGTGCCCAAAGCGCATTCCTGGCGCGGTTCGCGGCCTTGTCCAAATCCAATGTGATCGAGCGTCGATGAGCCAGATCCACGTCTGCCCCCTGGCGCATGTCGACGCAGTGCTGGCCGCTTCGCGGGCGGGCTGGGCCGTGTCGCTTCTGGTCCTGCCACACCGCGTCCCTGCCTTCCCGGGGGTCGCACCGGAGCGGCGGCTGCATCTCGCGCTGTCCGACATCGTGCAGGCCACCCCGAGCTATGTGCTGGCCGAACAACGCCACATCGACGATCTGCTGGCGTTTCTGGCGTGTTGGGACCGGGCCGAACCGATGCTGATCCATTGTTATGCCGGGGTCAGCCGCTCCACCGCGGCGGCCTTCATCGCGCTCTGTTGTCTGGTGCCCGACGTGACCGAGGACACGCATGCGCGTCGCCTGCGGGCAGCCTCGCCCACCGCGACGCCGAATCGGCACCTCGTGGCGCTTGCCGATGCCGCACTCCGACGAAATGGCCGCATGGTGGAGGCCGTGGCCGCCATCGGACGCGGCGCCGAGTGCTTCGAAGGCACCTGCTTTGCGCTCGACCTCGAGGATGCGCCCGCGACCGGCGCGCTTGACGGGCGCCCGCCAATGCCGGCATGAGGCTCGCCATGCAGCCTTCCGATGCCACCCCCGACCTGACGACCCTGCCGTTCGAAAAGGCCATGGCGGAACTCGAAGACATCGTGACCCGCCTGGAGAAGGGCAACGTTACGCTCGAAGACTCGATCGCCATCTACGAGCGGGGCGAGCATCTGCGCAAACATTGCGAGTCGCTGCTGCGAGCCGCCGAGATGCGGATCGAGAAGATCACGCTGGCGGCCGACGGCACGCCGACCGGCACGGCCCCGCTCGACCCCCAAACCTGATCGAGCCACGCACGGGAGTTTGATTATGCCGAAGGCCTATCTGGTGGTGCAGTACCGCGCGATCTCCGATCCGGACAAGCTCGCCGCCTATTCGAAGCTCGCCGGCCCGGCCATCACGGCGGCAGGCGGTCGCTTCCTGGTGCGCGGCATGGCGATCGAGGCCTACGAGGGCGGGCAGTTGCAGCGCACCGTCGTGGTCGAATTCCCCGATCTCGCGACCGCCAAGGCGCTCTACGCCGATCCCGCCTACCAGAAGGCCATCGCGGCTCTCGACGGGGCGGCCGAGCGCGACATGCGGATCGTCGAGGGCCTCGACTGACCCCACAGGCTCCCTGGCCGACGGACCTCGTCAGCCGAAGAAGTTCGGCCGGGCGCTCGCGGCGTGGTCCTTCAACACCGCGCCCGTGGCCGGGTCGATCTCCTCCAGGGTCACATCGTAGCCCCACAGGTCGGCGAGATGCTGCATCACCTCGCGGGCTTCGCGGGCCTCGAGCGTCTGGCCGTTCAGCACGCTGTGTTGCAGCTTGAGGCGACGGTCGCCGCCGAGGTCGACGTCCACCACCTGGATGTCGGCGTCGATGTGCGAAATGTCATATTGCCGCCCGAGGGCACGCCGCAGGCCGCGGTAGCCGCGCTCGTCGTGGATCGCGGCGACGCGCCAGGCCTTCGCCTTGTCGCCTTCATCCACCACCTGAAACAGCTTCCACTGCCGGATCAGGCGCGGGCTGAGAAACTGGGTGACGAAACTTTCGTCCCGGTAGTTGGCCCAAACGTGTTTCAGCACCTCGAAGGGCTCGCCGACGCCTGCGATGTCGGGGAACCAGGCGCGATCCTCGTCGGTCGGGCTGACCACGATGCGCTCGATGTCCTGCATCATCGCAAAGCCAAGCGCGTAGGGGTTGATACCGCTGTAGCGCCGGTCGTCGTAGTCCGGCTGCATCACCACATTGGTGTGTGACTGCAGGAATTCGAGATAGGCGCCTTCGTTGATCTGGCCGGTTTCGAACAACCGGCCCATCAGCCGATAATGGCAATAGGTGGCGCAGCCCTCGTTCATCAGCTTGGTCTGCCCTTGCGGGTAGAAATACTGCGCGATGTGGCGGACGATGCGGATGATCTCGCGCTGCCAGGCCGCCAGACGCGGTGCCGTCTTCTCCAGGAAATAAAGGATGTTTTCCTGCGGCAGCTCGAGCAATGCCTTGCGGCGTTCCTCGTCGCCGCGCCCTGGCTTCGCCTTGGCGCCGGTCGGCACGGTGCGCCACAGGTCGTTGTACATCTGCTCGCCGTGGATGCGGCGATCCCGCTCGCGCCGCTCCTCCGAGGCGAGGTCGGGCTTGCGCTTGCGCGGGTAACGGTGGACCGCGTGCGACATCAGCGCATGGGCGGCATCGAGGGTGCGCTCGACGGCCGTATGCCCGTAGCGCTCCTCGCATTCGGCCACATAGCCCTTGGCAAAATCCAGATAGGCCAGGATGCCGTTGGCGTCGGTCCACTGCTTGAACAGGTAGTTGTTCTTGAAGAAATGGTTATGCCCGAAAGCCGCGTGGGCGATCACCAGCGTCTGCATCACGGCGGTGTTCTCCTCCATGATGTAGGAGATGCACGGGTCCGAATTGATGACGATCTCGTAGGCGAGGCCGCGCAGCCCCGTCCGGTAGCCGGCCTCGTGCTGGGCGAATTGCTTGCCAAAGCTCCAGTGCTTGTAGAACAACGGCATGCCGACACTCGAATAAGCGTCGAGCATCTGCTCGGTGGTGATGATCTCGATCTGGTTCCGGTAGGTGTCGAGCCGGAATTCGCCATGCGCGATGGTCGCCACCGCATCGTGGATGCGCTGGATCATCGGGAAGTCCCAGTCGCTGCCCTCGAACAGCAAGGGCGAGCGTTGAAGCATCGCGGTCGTCATGCGGGCTGCCTCCTGGCATCGCTACCTTTGCGTTCGAAAAGGCGGCGGAACACGGGATAGATCTCGTTGCGGTGGTTAACCTTCACCATGGCGAAATCGGCGCCGCCGTCGTTCACGGCCTCGTAGGTGCGCCAAAGTTCCGTGGCACGGGGGATGAAGCCCATCTGGCTCGCCTCGCTGTCGCGACCGACTTCGAGATAAGCGAAATACTGGCAGAGCGGCAGCACACCCTCGCGCAGCAGGGTCGTGCAGCGCGCCGTGTCGCTGGCCGAATTGTCGCCGTCGGATGCCTGGGCCGCGTAGATGTTCCAGTCCTCGGTCGGGAAGCGCGCCTTGGCGATCCGCACCATCTCGGCGAGGGCGCTCGACACCACGGTGCCGCCCGTTTCGGCCGAATGGAAGAACGTGTCCTCGTCCACCTCCTCGGCCTCGTGGGTGTGTCGGACGAACACGAGCTCGACGTGGCGGTAACGCCGCTTCAGGAAGATGTAGAGCAGCGCGTAGAAGCGCTTCGCCAGATCCTTCATGGGCTCCGTCATCGAGGCGGAGGTGTCCATCAGGCAGAACATCACCGCCTGGGCCACGGGCTTCGGCACCGCCTGGAAGCGGCGGAACCGGATGTCGATCGGGTCGATGAAGGGTACCCGGCGGGCGCGCGATACGAGATGCGCATGTTCGGCCCGCAACCGCATCAGCCGGCCGGGCTCCTCGCCGCTGCGCTCGAGCGCCTCGATCTCGGCCTCCATGGCCAGCACGTCGGCCGATTTCGGCCGATTGAGCGCGACCCGCCGCGACAAGCTGTTGCGCATGGTGCGGGTTAGCGACAGGTTGGCCGGTGAGCCTGAGGTGGAATAGCCGGCGCGATGCAGCGCGACGCTTTCGGTCTTGGCGAGGGTCTTTTTGGCGAGGTCGGGCAGTTCCAGGTCGTCGAAGAACAGATCGAGATATTCCTCCTGGCTGAGCACGAACCGGAACTCGTCCTCGCCCTCCCCGTCCTCGCCGCCTTCCTGGCCAGGCCCCCCGCCGCCGCCCTTCGGCTTCGGAATGGTGTCGCCCTGCACAAACTTCTTGTTGCCGGGCAGCAGTCCCTCGCGGGTGCCGCCCTGCCCCGAGCGGTGCAGGCGCGGTTCACGCAGGCTGTCGACCGGGATGCGGATTTCCCCACCCTGGTCGAAGTCCTTGATCGACCGGTCCTTGGTGGACTCGCGGACGGCCTTCTGGGCCAGCGCCTTTGCCCGCCTGAGGAAGCGCTGGCGGTTGGCAAGGCTTTTGCCACTCGCATTGAGGCGTCGATCGATGATGTTCATCGCTGATCGCTTCTCGGCCCGGCGCCACTCATCCGGCCTGCTTGGCCCGCATGTACCATTCGACGAGACGGCGCACCTGTCGCTCGGTATAGCCGCGCGCCACCATGCGCTCGACGAACTGGCCGTGCTTCTTTTCGGTGTCGCTATCGCGTTTCGACGAGAAGGAGATCACCGGCAGCAGTTCTTCCACCTGGCTGAACATGCGGCGCTCGATCACTTCGCGGATCTTCTCGTAGCTGGTCCAGGACGGGTTGCGGCCGCCGTTGCCGGCCCGGGCCCGCAGCGAGAACTTCACCACCTCGTTGCGAAAGTCCTTGGGGTTGGCGATGCCGGCCGGCTTCTCGACCTTGGTGAGCTCCCCGTTGAGCAACTCACGGTTGAGCAGTTGCCCGGTGTCGGGATCCTTGAAGTCCTGGTCCTCGATCCAGGCATCCGCGTAATCGACGTAGCGGTCGAACAGGTTCTGCCCGTAGTCGTGGTAGGATTCGAGATAGGCTTTCTGGATCTCGTGGCCGATGAACTCGGCATAGCGCGGCGCGAGGTCGGCCTTGATGAACTCGCGGTAGCGCTTCTCGGTGTCGGCCGGCAATTGCTCGCGGCGGATCGACTGTTCCAGCACGTACATCAGGTGCACCGGATCGGCCACCACCTCGGACACGTCGTGATTGAAGGTCGCGGCCAGCACCTTGAAGGCGAAGCGCGTCGAGATGCCGTCCATGCCCTCGTCGACGCCGGCCGAATCCTTGTATTCCTGCATCGATCGGGCGCGCGGATCGACCTCGCGCAGGCTTTCGCCGTCATACACCCGCATCTTCGAGAACAGGTTCGAGTTCTCGTGGATCCTGAGGCGCGACAGCACCGAGAAACGCGCCAGCATCTCGAGAGTACCCGGCGCGCAAGGGGCTCCCGTCAGTTCGGAGTCGCGGATCAGCTTCTCGTAGATCAGCTTTTCCTCCGTGACGCGAAGGCAGTACGGCACCTTGATGACGTAGATCCGGTCGATGAAGGCTTCGTTGTTCTTGTTGGTGCGAAAACTCTGCCACTCGGCCTCGTTCGAGTGGGCCATGATGATGCCGGTGAACGGGATGGCGCCGATGTTCTCCGTGCCGACGTAATTGCCTTCCTGGGTGGCGGTCAGCAGCGGATGCAGCATCTTGATCGGCGCTTTGAACATCTCGACGAATTCGAGCATGCCCTGGTTGGCGCGGTTGAGGCCGCCCGAATAGCTGTAGGCATCGGGATCGGCCTGGCTCAGCGTCTCGAGCCGGCGGATATCCACCTTGCCGACCAGCGAGGAGATATCCTGGTTGTTCTCGTCGCCGGGCTCCGTCTTGGCGACCGCGATCTGGCGCAACCGCGACGGGTTCATCTTGACCACGGTGAAGCGCGAAATGTCGCCTTCGAACTCGTCGAGACGCTTGACCGCCCAGGGGCTCATCAAACCGGTGAGGCGGCGCTTGGGGATGCCGTAACGCTCCTCCAGCATGGGCCCCATGCGGTCCGGGTCGAACAATCCGAGGGGGCTTTCGAAGACGGGGCTCACCTCGTCGCCGGCCTTAAGGGCATAAACCGGATAGGCCTCGATCAACGCCTTCAAGCGCTCGGCCAACGACGACTTGCCGCCGCCGACAGGCCCTAGCAGGTAAAGGATCTGCTTGCGCTCCTCGAGCCCCTGGGCGGCGTGGCGGAAGAAGGAGACGATCCGCTCGATCGTTTCCTCCATGCCGTAGAATTCCGCAAAGGCGGGATAAACCCGGATGGTGCGGTTCATGAACACACGACCGAGGCGCGCTTCCCGGGCGGTGTCGATCATGGTGGGTTCGCCGATCGCCGCCAGGATGCGTTCGGGGGCCGAAGCCGTCATCATCGGATCGTTGCGGCACGCCTGCAGGTAGTCCGAAAGCGACATCTCGGCCGCTTTGCGGGAATCGTAGGATCGGGCGAAGCTCTCGAAGACGTCTTCCATCGACATGTGGTCCTTCCCTCCGAGAAAACTCGGACTGCCGGATACCTGATGCCCCTGGGCTCCCCCCCACGTTCCCCATGGGCTTCATCGCTGAGTCTTGCACAACCCGGGCCAGATGCCAGCATGACATCGGGTCGCCATGGCTGCCATGTGGCGGTTTCGTGAACCGTGTTGACTTCCTGCCGCGCTTTGCCGGCAGACCGACGCGTCAGGCGCCCGGCTCGTCCTTCAGGGCGAACACATCGGTCGGCCGCGCGACGCCCGGCAGATCGCGCGCCCCCAACGGCTCGACCTCGTCGTCGAGGCCGGCCGCCGCCACAAAGGCGCCGGACAGAAGGATCGAATGCCCCACCGACTTGGTCAGTGATTCGAGCCGCGACGCGACGTTGACGGCCGGCCCGATGACCGTGAAGTCGAGCCGCTTGCGGGATCCGATATTGCCGTACATCACGTCGCCGACATGAACCCCGACCCCGTAGCCGAGCCGCTGCAGGCCGCGTTGCTCGCGATGGTGGTTGAGGGCCGTCATGGCGACGCGGGCCTCCAGAACGGCTTGGAGGGCTTCGGCCGGCGCCTCGGGCCGCGACAGCGGGAAGATGGCCAGGAGGCCGTCGCCCATGAACTTCAGGATCTCGCCGCCATGCCGGTCCACCGGCTCGGATACGGCGTCGAAATACTCGTTCAGCATGGCGATCACGTCGTCGCGCGGCCAAAGCTCGGAAATCGACGTGAAGCCGCGCAGGTCGCAGATCACGATGACGGCTTCAACCGTCGATCCGCTGCCGCGCCGCGTCGCGCCCGCCAGGATCTCGCGGCTCGCATGCGGGCCGACATAGGTTTCGAGAAACGTTCGGGCAAGCCGATTGCGCATACGGCTTTCGATCAACAGCGTGACGACCGGGAGGATGTCGGTCAGCACCCGCATGTCGTCCGGCGAAAAACCGCCCGGCCGATCGGAGGCGAAGCTGATGGCGTGGCGCTCGCCTCGGGTAAACAACAGCGCGAAGATCGCGTAGTCGGTCATCCCGTCGCGGCGCAGGTCGGTCAGGAGGGCGAAATCATCCTCGGTGGGGTCGGTCGACGCCAATGGGCGCCGGAGGACGTCGACCCCGTCGTGCACCGCCTTCAACGGGCTTTGCAGGTAGGCGTCCTGCAGCAGGGCGTCGTAGTCGACGGTGCGCATTTCGGCCTGCGCGAGTCCCGGGCGCCAGATCATCCGGGCGCCCATCCACTCCGGGTGGTTGGTCCGCACGATCAGCATGGAACGGGCGATCGGCACGCCCTCGGCATGCAGCCGCGTACACAGGTCGACCAGCAGATTGTCGAAGAAAGGTTGGGATGACAGGTCTCGGACCAGCCAATCGAGGATCGCCGTTCTGGCTTGGGGCCAATGCCCTTCCGCTACCGCCATGCCGCCCCTCCTCGCGTGACCCCGCCGCATCGGGCGGTCCGCAATGCACCATAGGCGGGATCGCCGAGCCTGTCCTCGCGTCGGCGGAGACGCGGGCCCATGCACGAAGCGCCATTGCAAGGTCGTGGCGCAATCCCTACACGGCACGGCATGGCTCCCACCACCTATGCGATCGGCGACATCCACGGCCGGCTCGACCTGCTCGACCAGCTGCTGACCCTCATCGAGGCAGATGCGGCCCGCCGCGGCACGCCCGCCAAAATCGTCTTCACCGGCGATTACATGGATCGCGGCCCCGATTCGTTCGGCGTGGTCGAGCGCGTGATGGCCGGCCCGCGCCGCGCGGGAGATTCCTTCGTGCCGATCCGCGGCAACCACGACGACCTATTCGTCCATGCCGTCACGGACGGGCGTGAGGTGCCCGACTGGGCCTGGCAGCTGTTCTGGCACACGATCCGCAGTTATGGGACGGACCGCGACGGGGCCTGGCGTACCGATCCCGGCCTGCACCGCCATGCCGCCTTTCTGGCCAGCCTGCCGTTATTCCATGACAATGGCCGCTATCTCTTCGTGCATGCCGGCATCCGCCCCGGCATCGCCATCGAGGACCAACTCCAGCACGACCTGATCTGGATTCGCGAGGAGTTCCTGCATCACGACGGCCTGCTGCCGCGACGGGTCGTGCACGGTCACACCATCATGGGCGACAAGCCCGAAATGCGGCCGCACCGGATCTCGATCGACACGGGGGCGTACCGGTCCGGCATCTTGACCGCGGCCGTCCTCGATGGATTGGACGTGACGTTCCTGCAGGCGGTCGGCGAGCCCGACCGGCCGGCACTGGTGCGCGAAGCCCTGCTGGTCGCCACCATCGAGGGCCGCAGCGTATCGGCCACGATGCAGCGGGCCTTCGACGGCTTCGTGGCCCGGGACTTCGACCTCGTCGAACTCGAGCGGCGCCTTCGCCTGGAGCGCTAGCCGCCCGCGCTCAGCCGCTTGCGGCCAGCAACAGCGCCGCGCCGGCCCCTACGCTCAGCACGAAGCGCAGCCGGCCGAACCAGGCCGGCGCCATGCCGCGCGTGACAAGGTCGTGGTCGAGCAGCCCGAGCACCACCAGCAGCCCTGCCAGGGTCACCAGACGCCAGGGATCCGCAAGCGCCAGCGCCGCCCAGCCGAGGATCTGCGGGATCACCGAAGCCGCATAATCGCGGGCCGCAAGAGATTGATTATCGGTGCGGATCGCGAGGCCCCAGCGGATGCCGCCCAGAAACGACAGGACCGTCGCCGCATAGGTGGCGAGCGCCGTCAGCGGCGCCGCCGTGCTGGCTCCGAGCGGCACGCCGGCCCCATGCGCGAGAGCGAGCCCCCAGAACGGGATCAGGCCTGCAAAACCGAGGCTGAACGGCAACCAGGGATCGTCAGACTTCATCATGGCCGTTCCCTCAACTCACGAGCCGCAACGCTGCGACCGACGCATCGACACACGAGGCAACGCGGCTGGCCAAGCCCTGGAGGCTGCGCACGTTGCCGCAGAGCCGGCGCCCCCTCCGAAGACCCTGGGCGCACCGGAAAGTACCGCGCGGCGCCCGGTGCCGTCCTGCTTCGCGATCAGCACGGAACCGCCCGCCAAAGTGCACAACAGGCCCATACCACAATTGTTAGCGGGAAACCGAGCCGATCAGCTACGTCACCGGCGAGAGCCCGGTCGAGCGTTGCCTCACGCTTTATCCTGGCGTCAGAGATTCGGGCAAAGGTTGCTGCGGCGGATCCTGATGGTGTCGATGCACGCGTGCAGGTCACGATCTCCACGATCAAGCCGCTGAGCGCGTCAGAGAGGCAGCGGACGAGCGCCCGAGTTCGGCCTAATTGGCGGCCGCGTGCGTGCCGAGGTCCGGCATCGCGTTGGGGGCGCTCGCCATCAGGGCATTGATGCGGTCGTGCTCTTTCTTGAAGCTCGTCATCATCTTGCCGTCCATTTCGCGGGTCCGGGCGAGCTTCACCCGCATCGGATCGACGAAGTGGCCGTTGACGATCACTTCGTAGTGCAGGTGCGGTCCCGTCGCGAGCCCGGTCTGGCCGAGGTAACCGATCACCTGGCCCTGCCGCACATGCGTGCCGTCCGCCATGCCGCGCGCGAATCCCGACATGTGCGAATAGGTCGTCACATAGCCGTTCGGATGCTGGATCTCGATATGGTTGCCATAACTCGAGCTCCGCTCGACCGTGAGCAGCACGCCGCTGCCTGCCGCCAGGATCGGCGTGCCGATCGGGGCGCCCCAATCGACCCCCGTATGGGGTCGGCTGTAACCCAGCACCGGATGGAACCGCATGCCGAAGCCGGACGTCACCTCGCCGACCGGCACGGGCTTGCGAATCAGGAATTTCTGCGTGGCACGGCCATTCTCGTCGAAATAATCGACGCTGCCCTCGGGATCCTGGAAGCGGTAATAGCGATAGCTCTCGTTATGGACCGTCACGGAGGCGAACAGCAGTTCGTCATGGCTGTCCTGGTCGGCGTCGGCATAAAAACAGTCCAGGGTGTCTCCGGCCGACACCGAGCGCTGGAAATCCACATCGTTGCCGAAAATGCGAACAAGGTCGTCGATGATGGGCTTCGGGATGCCCTGTTTCAGAGCCGTTTCGTACAAGCTCTGGTAAAGCCGCATGCCGCCGGCATCGTCGTCCTCGTCATCGTCGTCCTTCGGCTTCGCGGCCACGACCGGCTTGGCTTCGAGGCGGGACACCTGCACGTAGTCACCCGAATCCTCGAGCGCCACCGTGGTCTCAAGGGTCTCGTCGGCATATACCGCCACACGCGCGATCTGGCCGGCGGACTTGCCGCTACGTCCGACGATCAGCAACCGGAGGCGGCGCCCTTCGGCCACCGGGGCCTCGCCGCGACGAGCGCCAAAAGCCGTCACGATGCCACGCACGGCAGCCGCATCGGCGCCATTGGCCTGCAGCACGCCTTCCAGGGTCTCGCCGTGGCGGAGCACCACCAGGCGCTCGGCCGTGTCGGCGCCTTCGTGGCCGCGCATCGATTGCTGCACCACGGTGACGTTCTCCGGCACCATCTTGACCTCGATGGAGGAGAACGGGTTCGCCAAAGGGTTTTCCGGCGCCGCAAAACCGAGCGTGCCGGCGAAATTCAAGCTGGCGCGGCTGGTACGCATCAACAGCATCTGCGCCGGCAGCATGGTGAGCTTGTCGCTGGGGCTTTCGGCCCCGCGCAGGAATTCGGACACCTGCGCCTGCACCTCCTCCTTGCCGAGGCCGCCGCTGAAGTGGCTCGGGTCCGCGGTCGAGAGGTCTTTCACCGTGAAAGACATGTCGCTGTCGTCGAGGGCGGGGCCGGGATCGATCGGCCCTTCGGCCGGCGATTGGTCATTGCCCGCCAGCAGCTTCATCGGGTTGAAGTCCGGCACCTGGTCGGCGAAGCCCGTCGGGGCGAGCGCCAGCGTCGTCGACACACGGGTGAAACTTTGCGTGCGCATCACCTGTTTGTCGCCCACCGCCACGGTGACAGGCGCCGAGAAGGTCTGCTTGTCGGCCACGATGTCGGCGTTCTTGATCAGGCGGTCGGCGCGACGCGGCCCGTCGTCGGGCCCGCTCGCGGGCTCGACGGGTACGCTCGCGACAAAATCAGGCTGACGGGGCGCGATCGCGTTCTGTTCGAGCGACGCGTAGATGGCGAGGCCGATCAGCCCGCCACCGACCAGGCCCGTCAGGATGGTGCCGAACATCCAGCGCAGCGACACGCGCCGCCGGTCGAAGGCGGCATGGCGCCGGCCACTCGCTTCGATGGGGGGTTCGACGCCGAGATCGATCAGCAACACGTGGTCCTGTGGCCGCAAGCCGGACGAGAAAGCCATCACGGCCCTGGCGCCCCGCTCCTGCGGTCATGGACGGATCGCACCGCCGGCCGGAACCGCACGGTCGACGTTGTATCAAGGCGTGCCACGCTTACAAGTCTGCCTCTGCCAACAGCACCGGGACGGCTTCTTGGCCGAGATCATGGCTCGAGTGAGGCTTTCGCATTCTCCTGCTCCAACCACGGCCATGCGGGGCTGTCGGACACCAACCCGGCGACCCATCCTTGCCAAACCGATGGCAAGCTGATTATCTCCCTTGCATTCGGGCTTCGACGCAACAGGTCGCGGTCGATGGAAGCGCAGTCTTCGTCGATGCGACCGGCACGGGGCACGGTCCGCCTCCTTGATGGTTCAGGGGTTTGCGGTGCCGCTCGGCATTTCACGCCGGCCTACGGTCGCATGTCGCCCGCCCGAATGAAGTGATCCATTCGCGGTCGCTGGTTTGAAGGGTTGTAGGCCATGAGCCTCCCGGATCGGGGTATGACGATGAAGACGGAAGGCGCGCCGCAGCAAGCGGCGGGTCATCTCCGCTTCGTCGGCCCCTCGGGAGCCATGGCGGACCGCCCGGCCGATTTCGGCCACACCGTTCCACCGGTCCGGCTCTGGACGGACCACCACGCTTTTCCCCATCCTTTCGTGCGACGCCGCTGCATGGGACTGCACTCGACGCCACCGACCTCAGGTCGGCCGGTCGCTGAGGTCTCCGGCTCGGCCACGCGCCCAAAACGAGTTTCCCATGGCCAACAAAATGCTTATCGATGCCGCGCACCCGGAGGAAACCCGGGTCGTAGTGCTCCGCGGTAACCGCGTCGAAGACTTCGATTTCGAATCCGCTTCCAAGAAGCCGCTCCGCGGCAACATCTATCTCGCCAAGGTCACCCGGGTCGAACCTTCGCTCCAGGCTGCCTTCATTGAATACGGCGGCAACCGGCACGGCTTCCTGGCCTTCTCGGAAATCCACCCGGATTATTACCAGATCCCCGTTGCCGATCGGCAGGCCCTCCTCGACGAGGAAGCCCGTGCCCATCGCGAGGAAGACGACGAGCAGCGCCAGACCGCGCCGCGGCGCAGCCGTCGCCGGCGGCATAACGGCCGTGGTCGCGGCGGCGAGGAGGGTGCGGCCCCCGAGTCCGAGGCAGCTCCCGTTGATGGGCAGGGTGCTGGCGAGGCGCACGACGCTTCGCCCTCCGAGCAGCCGGGCGTGGCCGTCGCGTCCGACGACGTCGAGCCGCAAGCCCTGCTGACGCCCGAAGCTGCTGCCGAGGCCGAAGCCGTCCGGGACGAAACCGCGCCGATCGATGAGCAGGCCACGCCCGAGGGCGAGGCGTCCGAGCCCGACCGTGGCAACCCGGACGATGCAGCGCGTAGCCCGGCCATCCCGGCCAGCGCCTATGAGCCCGACGATCACCGCATCGTCGAGGACAGTCCGGCCGTCGAAGCCGGTTTTGTGCAAGACGTCGCAACGCCGACTGTCGAGACGCTTGAAGTCAACGAGCCCGGCCGTCCCGAGGCTGGCGAGGACGAAACCGCCCACACCGACGACCAGGACGCCCACGAGGACGAGGCGGTCGAACAGCTCGGCGGCGACGCGCTCGAGGACGTGCCGGTCCGCGCACCGCGGCTGCGCCGGCACTACAAGATCCAGGAAGTCATCAAGCGCCGGCAGATCCTGCTGGTGCAGGTCGTCAAGGAAGAGCGCGGCAACAAGGGCGCGGCGCTGACCACCTATCTGTCGCTCGCCGGCCGCTATTCGGTGCTGATGCCCAACACGGCGCGTGGGGGCGGCATTTCCCGCAAGATCACCGATTCGGACGATCGCAAGCGCCTGAAGGCGATCGCGGGCGAGCTCGAGGTGCCGGAAGGCATGGGCATCATCCTGCGCACGGCGGGCGCCGCGCGAGGCGAAGGCGAGGTGAAGCGCGACTTCGAATACCTCCTGCGCATGTGGGAAACGGTGCGCGAACTGACGCTGCGCTCGTCCGCTCCGATGCTGGTCTACGAGGAAGGCTCGCTCATCAAGCGCGCCATCCGGGACCTGTATTCCAAGGAGATCGATGAAATCGTGGTGGCCGGCGACGAGGGCTACCGCGAGGCGAAGGAGTTCATGCGGCTCTTGATGCCGAGCCAGGTCCGCAGCGTCGTGGCCTACCGCGATCCGCAGCCGATCTTCGCCAAGTCGGGCGCCGAAGCGCAGCTCGACGCCATGTTCTCGAACCAGGTCACGCTGAAGTCGGGCGGCTATCTGGTGATCAACCAGACCGAGGCGCTGGTCGCCATCGACGTGAACTCGGGTCGCTCGACCCGCGAACACAATATCGAGGACACGGCGGTCCGCACCAACCTCGAGGCTGCCGACGAGGTGGCCCGCCAGCTCCGGCTGCGCGACCTTGCGGGCCTCATCGTGGTCGATTTCATCGACATGGATGAAAGCCGCAACAACCGGGCGGTCGAGAAGCGCATGAAGGATGCGCTGAAGAACGATCGCGCCCGCATCCAGATCGGCCGTATTTCGCATTTCGGCCTGCTCGAAATGTCGCGCCAGCGCATCCGCACGGGCGTGTTGGAAGGCTCCACCGTCCTCTGCCCGCATTGCATGGGCGCCGGCACGGTGCGCTCGACATCCTCGATCGCGCTGCATGTGCTGCGCGTGCTGGAAGACAATCTGATCCGCTCGAACGCCTTTAACCTCGTGGTTCGCACCCCGATGGACGTGGCGCTCTACATCCTGAACCAGAAGCGTCCGCATTTGACGGATCTCGAAAGCCGCTTCGGCGTCAGCCTGACGGTGACGGCCGATGCGTCGCTGACCGGCACCGTCTACCACGCCATTGATCGCGGTGAGGAAGCCACGCCGGTGGTCGCGCCGAAGCGCGAGGCGCTCGGCTATAACGGCGGCACCGAAGACGAAATCCTCGAAGTCGAGGTCGAGGAGATCGAAGCGGAGGTCGTGGTCGAGGAGACCGCGGAAAGCTTGGAGACCGACGTCACCGCGTCCGAAGCTGGGTCTAACGAGGATGGCGAGGGCGAAGGGGGCGGCCGGCGCCGCCGCCGCCGTCGGCGTCGCGGCCGGGATCGTGGTCCGTCCAGCGTCGAGGCCGATGGCGATCAGCCCTCCGATACCGGCATGGAAGTCCTGGCCCGCGCCGAAGGCGACCTCCCGGAGGGCGATTTTCGAGCCGACGACGACATCGCGTCGGACGCGCGAAACGCGCCGGCTCCCGCCCTTGTGGCGGCTGACGATGCGGTCGTGGCGGTGGCTGAAGCGGCTGCCGAGCCGGTTGCGGCCCAGGCCGAGGTGACCGAGGCCGAAGGGGCGGAGGCGGTCGCGGAGCCGACCCCGCGCCGTCGCAGCCGTCGTCGCGCCGCGCCGCAGGCCGAAGCCGCCGAAAAGGCACCGGAGGCCGAGGTTGCTCCCGCGGCGCCGCGCCGGTCACGCCGGTCGCGCAGCCGGGCCGTGGTGGAAGAGCCGAGCCTCGATCTCGCCGTGCCGGCCGACGTGCCGCCGACCGAAGCCTACGCCATGGATGCACCTTCGGCCGATCGCGACATCGGCGCCGACACGGTGAAGAACCACCCCGCCGACGCTGTCGAGACGCCGGCCGAAGAACCGGCCCTGCCCGGACTCGTGACTGCGGCCGAAGCCCCGGCCGGCGACGAGGGCCTGACAGCCCCGGCCGCAACGCCCGAGCCGGATGCCGACGAGCCTTCCCGGCCGAAGCGGTCCGGCTGGTGGCAGCGCGCCAAGGCCACCATCACGGGGGAATGAGCCCGAAGATCGCCCGCCCGAAAGGGTTGGGCGATCTTTCCTTCAAAGGCGCGGCAACCAGGTTTCCAACCGCTGCACCGCCTCGACGACGTCGGCCTGCGGCCCCGCAAAGGACAGCCGAAGGGTGCTGCGGCCGCGTTCCGGATCGATGTCGATGCCGGGCGTCGCCGCCACCCCGGTCTGGTCGAGCATCAGGCGGCAGAGTTCGACCGAGTCGTTGCTCAGCCGGCTGACGTCCGCGTAACAATAGAAGGCTCCATCGACCGGATGCAGGTCTGTGAAGCCGAGGCGTGGCAGTGCCTCGAGCAGCACCTGCCGGTTCGCCGCATAGGCGTCGCGGATGCGTTCGAGCTCCGGCTGGGCCTCGAAGGCTGCCAGCGCCGCCACCTGGCTGAGGGTGGGCACCGAGATCGACAAGCTTTGCTGCAGGCGCTCCATGGTGCGCACCGGGGGTTCCGGCACCACCAGCCAGCCGACCCGCCATCCCGTCATGCAGAAATATTTCGAAAACGAGTTCACCACCACGACGCTGTCGGAAGAGCGCAACGCCGTCTCGGCTGGACGCTCATAGGTCAGGCCATGGTAGATCTCGTCCGAGATGAACCGGATGCCCAGACCCTCGCAGGTCGCGGCGACGGCAGCCAGCTCTTCCGGCAGCATCATGGTGCCGGACGGGTTGGCGGGGCTCATCAGCAGCACGCCGTCGAGCCGCTGCTCGGCATGGGCGCGGCGGATCATCTCGGCCGTCACGGCATAGCGGCTTAGCTTCGAGGTCGGCAGATCGACCACCACGAGGCCGAGCGCCTGCAGGATGTTGCGATAGGCCGGGTAACCCGGCGCCGCGATGGCGACCCGTGCCCCGACATCGAACAAGGCCAGGAAGCTCAAGGTGAAGCCGCCGGACGAGCCCGTGGTCACAACGACGCGGGCCGGATCGAGCGAAACGCCGTACCAATCGGCATAATGCTGCGCGATGCGGGCCCGCAGGGCCGGCAGGCCGAGGGCTTCCGTGTAGCCGACGCGACCGGCTTCGAGCACGCGCTGGGCGGCGGCCCGCACGGGAAGCGGGGTGGGCGAACCGGGCTCCCCCACCTCCATGTGGATCACCCGCTCGCCGGCGCGTTCCTTCAGGGTGGCGGCACTCAGCACATCCATGGCCAGAAAGGGGGACACGGCGCTACGACGCGAAGCTTGAAACATGGAGACCCTTGAGGGCGCGAGACTGCAATGCGGCCGCTTGTAGCGGGCTGGATGCTCGCCTGGATACAGCCGGGCTGCGCGGCAAGGGCTCCGCCCCGCCGAACGGGCCATAGCCCCGAGATCGACATAATGCGAAGGTCCATGCTGAGCCCACTTGTGCATGCGATCGCCGTTCTTGCGTCCGGCCGACCAGGAGTTCCCGATGTTTTTTCTCGAGCCTTCCCGCCGAACGCGCCGCTGGCTGGCAGCGGCCGCAACCGGGGCCGCCCTGTTGGCCATGACCCCGGCCACGCAGGCCGCGGAATTCAACCCGGCCCAGAAGGCCGAGATCGGCGCGCTGGTAAAGGATTACCTCGTCCAGAACCCGGAGGTGCTGCGCGACGCCATGGTCGAGCTCGACAAGCGCGACAAGGCCCAGGAGGCGGCCAAGCGCGAGACCATCATGCGCGACCAGTCGGATGCCCTGCTGAACTCGCCCTATGGCGAGGTGGTGGGCAATCCGAACGGCAAGGTCACGCTGGTCGAGTTCTTCGATTACAATTGCGGCTACTGCAAGCGCGCGCTCGACGACATGGCCAAGCTGATGAAGACCACCCCGGACATGCGGGTGGTATTGCGCGACTTCCCGGTGCTTGGCCCGGGCTCGGTCGAAGCCGCCCAGGTGGCCGGCGCCGTGCGGACCCAGCTGAATGGCGACAAGTTCTGGGCCTTCCATTATAAGCTGCTCTCGACCCATGGTCCCGTTGCCAAAGCGCAGGCGCTCGCGGCCGCCAAGGATTCGGGCGTCGACATGGATCAGCTCACCAAGGATCTGGCGAAGCCGGAGATCAAGGCCGGCATACAGCAGAGCCTGCAACTGGCCGACGCCTTGAGCCTCACCGGTACGCCATCCTTCGTGGTCGGGTCCGATGTGGTGGTGGGCGCGGTTGGCTATGACGAGCTGAAGGAGCACGTCGACAACGTCGCCAAATGCGGGAAGTCGACCTGTTCCTGAGAAAAGCGGCCTTTGGCGCCGCTCCGGTTCTTTCCATCGCTCCGGAGCGGGTCTATGGAGGCTCGACCATGTCCTTGTGTCGCGTGACGATCCTTGAAGCCCTTCCGGTTCCGGCCCCTCGGGCCGATACGGCGCATCGAGCCTGCCGGCGTCGCGATGCTTTCTTTCTGACGGCCCCGCCCGACGCTTCGACGCGTGCGGGACGCCGGGAGTTGTTCCAACGATGATCCGAAACGGTCTGCGTGTGCGCGCCAAGCCTTCTTCCTCGTCCGATGCCCAGGCGGATGCTTCGCTGATCGATGCGGATCTGGTGCGGCAGCTGGCCGAACTCGTCAGCGAGACCGACCTCGCCGAGATCGAGATCGAGAAGGGCGACCTGCGCATTCGCCTGACACGGCATCACCGGTCCAAGACCACTGCGGTGGCACCCATGATGGCGCATGTGGCGGCGCCCGCGGCCATCGCGCCGGCCCTGGCGGCCGCCCCAGTGGTCGAGGAAGCCCCGGCCGAGATCGATCCCGCTTCGCTGCTCAAGTCGCCGATGGTCGGCACCGTTTACCGCCGCGCCAACCCGGAATCGAAGCCCTTCGTCGACGTTGGCGCCAGCGTCAAGGCCGGTGACCGCGTGCTGCTGGTTGAAGCGATGAAGACCTTTAACGATATCGTGGCCCACAAGTCGGGCACGATCTCGGCCATCCTGGTCGAAGATGGCCAGCCCGTCGAATATGGCGAACCCTTGATCGTCATCGCCTGAGCGCCCGCTGGAGTTCGGCCATGTTCGACAAGATCCTGATCGCCAACCGGGGCGAGATCGCCCTGCGGGTGTTGCGCGCCGCCAAAGAGCTCGGCATCGCGACCGTGGCGGTGCATTCCACCGCCGACGCCGATGCCATGCACGTCAAGCTGGCGGATGAAAGCGTCTGCATCGGGCCGCCGCCGGCCCGCGACAGCTATCTCAACATCCCGGCCCTCCTGTCGGCTTGCGAGATCACCGGCGCCGATGCCATCCACCCTGGCTACGGTTTTCTGAGCGAGAACGCGCGCTTCGCCGAGATCCTGGCCGAGCACGACATCGCCTTCATCGGCCCGAAGGCCGAGCATATCCGGGTGATGGGCGACAAGATCGAGGCCAAGAAGACCGCCCGCGCGCTCGGCATCCCCTGCGTGCCGGGATCCGAAGGCGGCGTCACCGATGATGCCGAAGCATCCCGCGTGGCGGCCGACATCGGCTTTCCGGTGCTGGTCAAGGCGGCCTCAGGCGGCGGCGGTCGCGGCATGAAGGTGGCCCGCACGGCGGCCGACCTGTCGGAAGCGCTGTCTTCCGCCCGGCGCGAAGCAAAGGCCGCCTTCGGCGACGACGCCGTATATCTCGAGAAATACCTCGAAAAGCCGCGCCATATCGAGGTGCAGGTGCTGGGTGACGGGCGCGGTGCGGCCGTCCACCTCGGCGAACGCGATTGCTCGCTGCAGCGCCGGCACCAGAAGGTGTGGGAAGAAGGCTTGTCCCCAGCGCTCGACGGAGACCAGCGCAGCGAAATCGGCGAGATCTGCGCCGATGCCATGCGCAAGCTCGCTTATCTGGGCGCTGGCACGATCGAGTTCCTGTACGAGAACGGGCAGTTCTACTTTATCGAGATGAACACCCGCATCCAGGTCGAGCATCCGGTCACCGAGATGATCACCGGGATCGATCTCGTCAACGAGCAGATCAAGATCGCGGCCGGCGCTCCGCTTGGGCTGACCCAGGCGGATGTCCGCTTCTCCGGCCATGCCATCGAATGCCGGGTGAATGCCGAAAACCCGCTGACCTTCCGGCCTTCGCCCGGCAAGATCGCCTATTACCATCCGCCGGGCGGTCTCGGTGTGCGGGTCGATAGCGCCGTATATCAGGGCTACACGATCCCGCCGAACTACGATTCGCTTGTCGGCAAGCTGATCGTCCACGGCCGGACCCGCACGGAGGCGCTGCTTCGCCTGCGACGCGCACTCGACGAATTCATCATCGACGGCATCGAGACCACCCTGCCGCTGTTCCGCCGTCTCGTGCGCAATCCCGACATGCAGAACGGCGACTACGACATTCATTGGCTGGAACGCTTCCTGGCCGATCCGGCCAATGCAGAGGCGGACGGCGTTCCACGCTGAGGCTCGGGGCTACAACAGCCCGAGCAGCCGCAATTCGCGGCGGAGCGGTTCCGGCAGCCCGACCACGTCCCGCCCGAACGATCCGAGGTCTTGCGGCGCCGTGTCGTGCTGCAAGTAACGCCAGCCCTGGAACGGTCGGCACGGACGGGGGTCGACCGGGATGACGGTCGGCACGAGCACGAGATGACAGCGGCCGATGCCGCCGTCGTCGGTGAACGGGCGGATGGCCACCAACTCCTGGCGGGCCGCGATATGGCCCTTGATGACCCAGAACAACGAGCCACCGTCGAGCAGCTCAGTCGTGCGAGTCGGCACCATGCGAGTGGTGTGCTTTTGCTCAGTCGCCTCGCCGGCGGCGCGTTGCGTTTCGAGGCGCGCCGCAATCCAGCCTTCCAGGTCGTCGATCGATTCGGCGCCGACGCAGAGTTTCAGCAGGTGGAGGGGCATCGGCGTGGTCTAGCGCAGGCCCAGCCGCGAAGCCACGAGACGAATCGTCAGATCGCCTCATACCTGTCGATAAACCAGGGCTCGGCCTCGGCGCCCTCGATCCAGGCGTGCCAGGCCGGTAATGCCATGACGGCCGCCATATAGGCCGCGGTCTCGGGCCGCACCGGGATCGCATAGGTCCACAGGCGGTTGATCACGGGCGCGAACATGGCGTCGGCCGCCGTGAAGGCGCCGAACAGGAAGGGGCCGCCCTGCCCCCAGCGTTCCCGAGCGCCGGCCCAGGCCTCCTCGATGCGGTCGACATCGCGGCGGGCATCGTCCGGGATCGCAATGGCGCGTTGCGGCCGACGAAAGTTGGTCGGGCAGGTCTGCCGCAGCCGTTGGAAGCCGGCATGCATCTCAGAAGCCAGCGAGCGGGCCAGCGTGCGTGCTTCAGGGTCGGCCGGCCAGATCGCCAAGTCGGGAAAACGCTCGGCCAGGAACTCCATGATGGCGAGCGACTCCCAGACCCTGACGCCGTCGGCCTCGAGCAGGGGCACGCGGCCGGTCGGCGAATGACGCCTGATCTCCTCCCCCGTTGTCGACTGGTCGAGCGGGATGGTCTTGTCTGTGAACGGGATGCCGAAATGGCGCATCAGGATCCAGGGCCGCAGCGACCAGGACGAATAGGCCTTGTTGCCGATAAACAGGGTCCAGGCCATCTCACAGCTCCGCGTCGCTCAGGAAGTCCGTCATGCGGCGGCGGCTTCCCGAGAACAAGCCGAAAGTCCTGATACCAGAGATCAGCCGACCGGCTTGGGCTCCTCCGCTACGCCATCCGGCCGGGGAAACAGGTCGTGGGTGCGCCCGGTGACCCGATACACTAACAGGCCGACCCATTCGCGCGCTGCGATCTCGAAGCGCGCCAGCCCGGACGCGAGGCCGCGTGGCGGCAGAAGGTCGTCGCCCGTGTCCGTCGTATGATAATCGACCGGATAGGCGATCACCGGGAAGCCGGCGGCACGAAACAGGCCGACCGAACGGGGCATATGGAAGGCCGAGGTCACCAGCAGCCAGCGGGCGCCGGGCGCGGGCCTGACGAGCGCGGCCGTGAAGCGTGCGTTCTCGTCCGTGTTGCGGGATCGGTCCTCGAGCGTAATGCGCCCCGGATCGACACCCATGCCGATCCAAAGGCGGCGCGTGTCTTCGGCCTCGGTGCGGGCATGCGGCAGCAGGCGCCCCGAACCGCCCGAGAAGACGAGGCGCGCCGCGGGATAGCGACGCGCCAGTTCGACCGCGGCCGTGATGCGCGTGGCCGCATCCGAAACGGTCGGCTGGTCGCGGGCCGCGCTGATGGTTTCGTCGGTCGAGCCACCTAGCACCACGAGCCCATCCGGGGCCACCATGTCGGCCGGTGGCGCGGGAAAGCGATCCTCGAGCGGCCGCAGGATCAGGGCGCCCAGCGGCGAGAAGCCCAGCACCGCGAGCCCGACGACCCCGACCGTGGTGGCGACCCGCCCGGCGCGGCTCCATCCCAGCCCGATCGCCACAAGCCCGAAGAGGCTGGCGAGCATCAGAAGATTGGCGGGCGCGACCACGAACCAGATCAGCTTCGATAGGACGAAGAACATCGGATCAGCCACGCAGGCTGGTCAATGCAGGTGCGGCCCACCGCGGGAGCAAGCCTTGGTGGCCCTGGCGCTTATTACGCGTCATCGTTGTGTGGTCCGTCCGGCCGGCAGGACCGGCAGGCCTCGCTTGAGCGGCAGCGCGACTTATGGCACCCCGGCCGGGGAGAACAAGATGGCCACGTTTCACCGATCTCGCGCCACCGCGCTGGCGGCCCTGATGCTGCTCGGGATTACGACCAGCCGCGCCCAGGAGGCAACGCTGAACGGCTCGGCGGCCTGGCAGAAGCTTGTCGGCAACACCGTGGTGGTGACCACCAAGGGCGGCAGCTACACGGAGTTCTATGCCCCCGACGGCACGCTGCGGCGCCTCGACGGCGACGGCGCCACCACGGGACGATGGAACCAGGACGGCACGCAGGTCTGCTTCGATTATCCCGACGACGACGACCACGCTTGCTTGCAGGTGTCGGTCGCGGCCGACACAGGGCATTTCACCGATGCCGACGGCACGGCCGATGCCTTCGAGATCCTCCCCGGCAACCCGAAGGCCTTGTAGGCGCTGGGGCGGCGCCCTGTTGGCGTGGCGCCGCTAATAGGCCATCGGTAGCCCGCTGCCCCCGAGAAAGGCTTCCCATTGCTTGGGGCTGCCAAAGAAGGCGTTGCGGTCGACCTTGGCCTGGATGCCGGGCACGCGGGCATCCGACTGGTATTGCCAAAAGTGCCAGCGGCGATCCCCGTATTTGATGGATGGGGAATATTTCGTGCTGCGCACCCAGATCGGATAATCCGACATGCCGCCGCCGGCCAGGATGCCGGCGTAGAAGTCGACGGTGCTGTAGATCACCGGGCGCTTGCCGAAGTGGCGCTCCATCTCCTGCAGCATCTGGCGCATCTCGGCCAGGACCTGTTCGCGGTAGAGCGTGCGCTTGCAGGATTTCGAGGTCGGTGTCGCCTCCACGTCGAGCACCGGCGGCAGCGCATCGGCTTCCACCGGCACATTGGCCTCGAACCAGCGCATCTCCTCCTGCCAGGGGCGGCACCAATACACGAAATGGTAGGCACCGCGCGGCACGCCGGCCGCCTTGGCGAGCTGCCAGTTGCGGCGGAACTGCGAATCGGCGTTGTCGCCGCCTTCGGTCGCCTTGATCCAGGCGAATTTCACACCGGAATCGCGCACCCGATCCCAGTCGATCAGGCCCTGGTACTTGGACACGTCGATCCCGTGCACGACGAAATCCGCAGGCTGCGGCAGGTTGGCGGGAAGATGCGTGTGGCCGATGCCGCTCATCTCCACCGTCGAACAGCCGGCGAGCGCCAAGGCCCCGAGACAGATGCAGATGAGTTTCGACAATGTCATACGGGGTCGAGACCTTACCGAGAACAAGGGCTCAAACTAGGCAGAAGGTCGTAACGGCCGCTTAACGACGCGGCAAACGAAAATGCCGCAGCGGCGTCGCACCGGCTCGCACGCCAGCCGTGCGGCTTTGATGGGACGATCGCGCGTGCCGCCATGATACACCCACTGGCATCCATCAATCCGAGCCTTCCCGTGTTGTTTCGTGCGTTTCTGTTCGCCCCGGCCTTCGTCATGCTGTCGGGATCCGCTTGGGCCGGCGCGTCGCCAGCGCCTCCCGCCTGCGGCCCGGATGCGCTCGGCACATCGCGGATCATGACCATCGGAAACCAGGGACCATCCGACCTCGGGTTGAAGACCTACCACGAGACCCTGGGGCTCGGGGATCACGAGGTGGTGCTGACCTTCGACGACGGCCCGTCGCGACGCACCACACCGGCGGTGCTGGCCGCTCTTGCCGCGCAATGCGTCCGCGCAACGTTCTTCTTGATCGGTCGCAACGCCCTGGCGGCCCCGAACCTCGTGAAGCGCGAGGTGGCGGCCGGGCACAATGTCGGCTCGCACAGCTTTTCGCATCCCGAGATCACGCTGCGGGGCTTGGCTGAACCGGCCGCCGAAGCGGATATCGAGAAAGGGTTTCGCGCCGTCAACACGGCTGGGTTCGGGATCGACGACGCGACCCCGCGCGTCCCGTTCTTCCGTTATCCGGGTTTTGCCGACACGGAAGCCCTCGATGCCTGGCTGGCGTCACGCCATGTGACGGTGTTCGGCGCCGACCTCTGGGCTTCCGACTGGATCAAGATGACGCCCGAGCAGGAACTTGCCCTGATGATGGACCGCCTGACCAAGGCAGGACGCGGCATCATCCTGCTTCACGACATCAAGCCGCAGACCGCCGCCATGCTTCCCGCCTTTTTGAAGCGCCTGAAGACGGACGGCTTCCACATCGTCCACATGGTGCCGGGCGACGGACGCACACCAGTCACCGAAGCTCCGCCGAACTGGCACTCCGAAACTGACACCAGCATCGCGGCCCTCTGGCCGCACCTGGTCCGTCTCGGAGCGCTATCGCCGATGCCGCGCTGACCTACTTTCCGAAGGCGGGGTTGGTGGCCACGAGGTTCTTGTCCTTCGGAACGATTTTCCAAAGGTTGAACGACGTGCTCTTCCAGCCCTTGGCGTTGAAACGTGGCGAGTCGTTGATGGCGGAGTTGGTCACGTAGAGCGTGGCGTCGGGCCCTTCCGCGAAGGTGTCGGGCCAGCGCAGGCGCGGGTCGGCGACCAGGGTGGTCTTCTTGCCATCGGGCTCCAGCGTCGTAATGGCGCTGTCGTGGAGGTTCGAGAAGAAGATCCGGCCGGAGCTGTCGGTCCACAACCCGTCATTCGGCTGGCTGTCGGCCGCCTTCTCGACCTTGGCCTTGACGGCCTCGGGCGACAGGCCTGCATCCTGCAGGGTTGCGGTGGCGATGCGATACAGCACCTTGCCGGTCAGCGGCTGCCAGTACAGGAACTCGCCCTTCGGATCGATCGAGATGCTGTCGGCCGCAAATTGCACCCCACGTCCGTCGGGCTGCTGCAGCGTCACTCCGTCGACCACCACCTTGACGCTCTTGTCCGGCATGGTCGACACATCGCCTTCGAGCAAGCGCCGACCCTTGCCGGTCGTCAGATCCACCACCACCAGGGCGCCGGTGGCACCGGAATCGGTCATGTAGGCCCACCTTCCATCGGGTGAAAAGCGTACGTCGTTCAGGTAGCTGCCCTGGGGTGCCACGTCGGTGCCGAACGCGAAGGTCTGCACGACCTTGTTGGTCTTCAGGTCGATCTTCACCAGTTTCGGACCGCCCGGCACGATGAATTCGGTGTTGGGCGCCGCCGGATCGATGACCCAGAGGTTGCCCTTGCCATCCGCCGTCATGGCCTGGACACACACGAAATGGTCGGCTGGCGACAGCGGGGCCGCGTTACGGTAGCGGTTCCATTCGGCGTCGGGATACGGCACGGGCTTGCCGTCCTTGATCTCGGCAACCGAGATCGGCGCATCCTCGGACCAGCGCGGGAAATTGACGAACACCCGCCCGTTTTCGGTTGCGGCCACGCCGGTGACCTGATGGTCGAAATGGGCGACGCGCTCGAGTGTGGCGTTGCCGGTCGTGCCGGCCACCTTCTTGACCGCAGCGCCCAGAGCGCCCTTGGCGTCGGAGGCGTTGGCCGGGGAGGCGAGCGCCGACAATGCGACAAGGGATGTGAGCGTGAGGCGACGGACCGTGATCACGAGGTCAACTCCAAGGGGTGTGTGCAGACGCTGGGCCGAGGAAGAGCCATGCGGGCGGCAACGAGACAGGCGGCCATCCCGGGCGACCTAGGGAAGCTTGGGATGGCCGTGGTGGACGGTTGACCTCAATAAGGTCCGTAATAGCCGCCGTGGTCCGGATAATAATCATATCCATAAGCCGGGTGGGTGCCGTCACGGTAGACCGGATAGCCGTTGTAACGCTCGCTTGCGGCCGATGCAGCCACCGCGCCCAACGCCGCAGCGCCAAGCCCGACGCCGACAGCCGCACCGACGCCGAGCCCACGATGACCGCCCCGATAGAACCCATGCCGGCCGAAAGCCGAGGCCGGTGCCGTCGAGGCCAGGGTGGCACCGAGCACCAAGGCTGCCATGCCGGCCAGGCCGAGCTTTTTCGATTTGGAATGCATCACGAACCTCCTGAACCGTGGAATAAGGTCGAGCGTGACGGTGTGCGCCGGATGAGCGAGTTTCGAACACGGTCGATAGCTGCAGAACCCTTTGCGGCCGAACAGGTTCCGGGCTGCGCGGCGTGGCGTCATGCCTCCGCGAACGATTGATCTTGCGCGCCGCCATCGCGTAGACCTTGGGGCGTTGCGCGCAGACGCGACCGGACAGGGAACGATCGAGTGACCGGCGTCCACGCCGGTTTCAACCGAGGTGGAGGACGACGATGGCCCAAGCTCAGATGTTGACCCAGATGGCGGAGAAGCAAGGCTTCATCGCCGCACTCGACCAGAGCGGCGGCTCGACGCCCGGCGCGCTCAAGCAATACGGCATCCCCGAAACCGCCTACCAGGGCGATGTCGAGATGTACCGGCTGATGCATGAGATGCGGGTGCGCATCATGACGGCGCCGGCCTTCACGGGCGACAAGGTGATCGGGGCGATCTTGTTCGAGCGCACCATGGATGGCGATGCCGAGGGCATGCCGGTGCCGAGCTACCTTTGGGAAAAGCGCGGCGTCGTGCCGTTCCTCAAGATGGACAAGGGGCTTGCCGAGGAAAAGGACGGCGTCTGCTTGATGAAGCCGATCCCCGACCTCGATCCGTTGCTGGCGCGCGCCGTCAAGCTCAACGTCTTCGGCACCAAGATGCGCTCCACCATCTCGAGCGCCTCGCCGACCGGCATCGCGGCCGTCGTGGCGCAACAATTCGAACTGGCGGCCCAGATCGGCAACCACGGGCTGATCCCGATCGTCGAGCCGGAGGTGTCGATCAAGAGCACCACCAAGGCCGAAGCCGAGGCCCTGCTGCGCGACGCCTTGTCGAAGGCACTCGACGCTCTGCCGGCCGACCGCAAGGTGATGCTGAAGCTCACCATCCCGAGCGTGCCGGATTTCTACCTGCCGCTGATGAAGCACGACCGCGTGGTGCGGGTGGTGGCGTTGTCGGGCGGCTATTCGCGCGACGAAGCCTCGAAGCTGCTGGCCGACAATCACGGCATGATCGCAAGCTTCTCCCGCGCGCTGGCCGAAGGGCTGCAGCACGGCATGAGCGACACCCAGTTCGACGACACGCTGGCGCGATCGGTCGATGAAATCTACCAGGCCTCGACGCGGAAGAACTGAGACCGCCCGCAACGTCCCAATGGTTCGCGGACGGACAACGAAGGCGCCGTGGCGAAGGAGCCCGGCGTCCAGGCTGACAGGCGCGGTTACACCGAGACGGGCTCGACTTGTTCCGGCGACCTGTCGCTCCACCTTCTCGGCATCGGGGGGTCTCCCAAGCGGAAGGGCATGAGCATGGCCACCAGGGTCACGGTCTGGAACGAGTTCCTGCACGAACGCGAAAACGCCGTCGTGCGGGATGTCTACCCGGACGGCATTCACGCCACCATCGCGGCCGCCTTGCGCCAGGATTCAGGCATCGAAGCCGGCACTGCGACGCTCGACCAACCCGAGCATGGGCTATCGGCCGACACCCTCTCCCGCACCGATGTGCTGGTCTGGTGGGGCCACAAGGCGCATGGCCGGGTCGAGGATTCCGTCGTCGAGCGCGTGGCCCAGCGGGTCTGGGAAGGCATGGGCTTGATCGTGCTGCATTCCGGCCATTTCTCGAAGATCTTCAAACGACTGATGGGCACGCCTTGCTCGCTGCGCTGGCGCGAGGCCGGTGAGCGCGAGCGGGTTTGGGCCATCAACCCGAGCCACCCGATCGCCCACGGCATCGGCGAAGCGCTGGTGCTCGAAAATTCCGAGATGTATGGCGAGCCCTTCCTCGTGCCCGAGCCGCTGGAGACCGTGTTCGTGTCCTGGTACCAGGGCGGCGAAGTGTTCCGCTCCGGGCTGACCTACCAGCGGGGCGCTGGCCGCATCTTCTACTTCGGTGCCGGCCACGAGACCTATCCGATCTACCACGACAAGGACGTGCAGCAGGTGCTGCGCAATGCGGTGCGCTGGGCCCACAACCCGGCACCCGCCTGGGTCGGTGTCGAGCAGGCGCCGAACCGTCCGATCGGCAAGGCGCCCGAGCCGATCGAGCAACGCGGCGGTTCGCTGCATGCGGCCGGCGAGGCAGGCTTCAAGTGAGCGAAAGCAAGCGCATTCTCATCCTTGGCACGGGATCGATCGCGCACCGCCATGGCGAGCAATTCGGCCTGCTGCCGGATTGCGAGCTGGTGGCGGCAGCCGACACCAATCGTGAGCGTGCCGCCGCCTATGCGGCCGAGCATGGCATTCCGCACAGCTTCGGCAGCCTCGACGACGCCCTCGGTTGGGGAGCGTTCGACGCCGCCGTCAACGCCACGCCGGATGCCGTCCATGCGGCCACGACCTTGAAACTGATCGCGGCCGGCAAGCACGTGTTCTGCGAAAAGCCCCTCGCCACCAACGAAGCCGACGCGCTGCGGATGACCGAAGCCGCGGACGCGGCCGGTCTCGTCGGGATGGTCAACCTCACCTATCGCAACGCCCATGCGCTGCAAAAAGCCCGCGCCATGGTGGATGCCGGCGAGATCGGCGCCGTGCGGCACATCGAATCGAGCTACCTTCAAAGCTGGCTGACGGCAGCCCATTGGGGCGACTGGCGCACCGAGGAGCGCTGGCTGTGGCGGCTGTCGTCGGCGCATGGCTCGATGGGCGTGCTGGGCGACATCGGGGTGCATCTCCTCGATTTCACCGGATACGGCAGCGGCCTCGGCTTCAAGGCCCTGCAGGCGCGTTTGAAGACCTTCGACAAGGCGGAAGGCGGGCGTATCGGCGCCTATACGCTCGATGCCAACGATTCCGTCGCCATCACGGCCGAGATGAGCAACGGCGCCCTGGCGTCGATCCATATGACGCGCTTCGCGTCCGGCAATCTGAACGACCTCAATCTGGCGATCTATGGCGACAAGGGGGCCGTGAAGGTGTGGGCCAACCATGCCGATTCGCGGCTGTCCGTGTGTCTCGGCCCCGACCTGCAAACCCAGACCTGGCGTCCGTGCGAGGCGCCGCCGACGCCGCGCAACGAAAAGCGCTTCGCCGATGCCTTGATGTCGGGCCGGACCGGCGCGCCGGACTTCCGCACGGCTGCGGCGGTGCAACGCCTGCTGGACCTTTGCGTCGTCTCGGACGAGACAGGGCAATGGCTGCAGGCCCAATGACGCCCAAGCCCCCGATCGGAGATCCGCCCATGCAGTTGACGCTCGATACCGCCCAGACCCTGATCGCCGCCGCGATGGCGGAAGCGCGGACGCGCGGCTTCAAGCCCCTCGCCTTCGTGGTGCTGGATGCGCGCGGCGTCGTCAAAGCCGCAGCCGTCGAGGATGGCACCTCGCTGAAGCGTTTCGAGATCGCCCAAGGCAAGGCCTTCGGAGCGCTGTCGCTCGGCATGGGGTCGCGGGCCATCACGAAGCGGGCGGAGGATCAGCCGACCTTCATCGCAGCCGTCAGCCATGTGGTGGGTGGCAGCCTGGTGCCGGTGCCGGGCGGCGTGCTGCTGCGCGACGGTGCGGGCACGCTGGTGGGCGCGGCGGGTGCTTCGGGCGACCTGTCCGACAATGACGAGGCCGCCCTGCTGGCCGGCATCGCGGCGGCGGGCCTGAAGGCCGAGCCCTGAGGCTCAACCCGCGAAGGCGAACCGATCGCGTGCCTTGAAGCGTCCTTCGGGGTCTTCCTGCGCGACCAGCGACACGGCATCGACCGTCAGCCGTAACGGTACCGCGGCAAGCAGGCCTCGAAGGACCGGCTCGAGGCGGTGCCGGTCCGCCGGGTCGAGATCGCCCGTCAGCGGCAGGTGGAACTGGAAATCGTCGAACACGTAAGGGTCGCCCCAGGTGTCGAGCGACTCGACCTGACGCTCGATCAACCCTTCCGGATGGCGACGTTCCCGATCCTCGGCCGTCAGCGGGGCACGGAACGGATCGAAGTGCCGCACGCAATCATCGGCGAGGTGTTGCAGCGGCTCGAGCGGCTCGGCCGGCACGAGCGCCAGGACATGCCCGACCACCGACAAGGTCAGATCGATCGCCACCGGGTGCCGCGTCGCAGCGAAGGCCGCCAGGGCATCGCGCAATTGCGTCGCCGTGCGGCCCTCGGCCAAGGCAAAGGGCGCCTTCAAGGTCGCGTGCAGTCCGTAGCGCCGCGGCTCGGCGCTCCAGGCGAGGCTCAGCGGATCATGGAACAGGGGATGTTCGGGAAACGGCACATCGAGGCCCGTCACGGCGTCATAGCCGAGCACCGACGAGCCGAGCTGCCAAAGCTCCGAATCGGCTCCTGGCGTGGCGAAGATCGCATAGCGCGTCATAGTCGGCTCCTTCTCGCGGATCGGCCGCGGCTTTACCGGTGCTCCCCATTCTTCTAGGGTCTCGACGCTCCGAGGGGAACAGTTCGGCCGATAGGGGATCTTTGGATGCAGCGGGCTGAACCGATGGCGGCGGTGCCACGCCTCGGATTTCTGTCGTCGGGAACTCCCGAGGCCGACGCGGCGCTGATCGAGCTGCAGACCACCTATGGCGGCGTTCCCCTGGCCGAGGCCGACGTGCTGGTGGCGCTCGGCGGCGACGGCCTGATGCTGCAGGCGCTGCACCAGGCCATGGGGTCGCGCAAACCCATCTACGGCATGAACCGCGGCACGGTCGGCTTCCTGATGAACGATTACGCGGTCGGCGACCTGCCGGAGCGCATCGCCGCCGCGAAACCCTCGATCGTGCATCCGCTGTTGATGGTGGCGCAATCGATCGACGGCACGATGGCCGAGGCGCGGGCCATCAACGAGGTCGCCTTGTGGCGACAAACCTTTCAGGCCGCCAAGATGCGGGTGTCGGTGGATGGCAAGCAGCGGCTCGAGGAGCTGGTGGCCGACGGCATGATGATCGCCACCCCGGCCGGCTCGACGGCCTATAACCTGTCGGCCAACGGGCCGATCCTGCCGCTCGAATCACCCTTGATGGCCCTGACGCCGATCTCGGCCTTCCGGCCGCGACGCTGGCGCGGGGCGTTGCTGCCCGACAGGGCCGAGGTGACGATCGATGTTCTCGAGGCCGAAAAGCGGCCCGTGGTGGCAGCTGCCGACCAGTTCGAGGTGCGCAACGTGCTGCGCTTGTCGATCCGCATGGATCATTCCATCGGCCTCGTGCTGCTGCACGATCCCGGCCATTCGCTCGACGAGCGCATTCTGCGGGAACAGTTCGGCCACTAAGGGCCGGACGCGCGCAGCCGATCAGGCGGCGGCGCTCAAGACCACCGGGCGGCGCCAGCGAGGTCCCCTGAGAACGGCGATGTCGGGCGCCGCCGGATGCCGCATCGGCTCCCCTTGCTCGACCGACACCAGGCGGGCGCCTTCCCGCAAGGCTTCCGCCTCCAAGCGGCGCATCAGGGCCGCCACCCGGGCGAGTTCCGGCGCGTCGTCGCTCAAACACACCTCCAGCACGCGACCGATGGCGTCACGCGACAAGGCGGGGTCCTGGCCGTCGCGCCCCGGGATCAACGTCACGGCCTGCAAGGCGGCCCGAAACACGGCCAGGAGGGGCGCCGGCATCGCGGCCTTGGCGTAGAGCGACGCGAAGCCGAGCCCGAACGGCGCCCGCATGTGGCCGGCACAGCGTGCGGGCGCGATGCCGGACAGGTTCGACAGTGCCGCCTCGCACAGGTCAAGGTTGCCGCTCAGCAAGGCCCGCAGCAGCAGGGCGGGCGTCAGCTGACCTCGGGAACGCAGGTGCATCACCAGGGTGACAGGCCCGTCCGGGCCGGCCACGTCGCGGCATCCGGCCGCGATGGTGACGACGCTCTTGTCGTGGGTTTCGCGACGCAGGCTTTCGGCCCGGGCGGGGGACATCCAATCGCAATCGAGCGCGAAGCGCGTCAGCGCCTCGGTGCCGGCGAGGACGAGCTCGTGGTGAAAGGCAGGGTCCTGGTGGGCATGGTTCAGCAGCGCCTCGCGCATTTCAGCGTCGCAGCCGAACCGGTGCAGGATGCGCCGCAGCACGCAGGGTGTCACAACCGCGGTCGCGTTGGCCAGAAGACTTAATACGGCGTCCCGATGGCCGGCTTCGACGATGGCGGCGGCCACAACCTCGGGGACACGGACACGGGCGGCCACGATGCAGTGGCACTCGGCATCGCCGGTCGCCACCGCCTCGACTAGATCGGCGTCCGACAACAAGGCGGAGGCCGCCAGCACCGGCGTCGCTACCGGCGTATCGTCCTGCGCCAGGGCCACGACGACCCAGCGCGGCACGTCGAGCGAACGCGCCGCCGCCTCGGCCAGACTGCGGCGCACCGCCACCGACGCATCGTCGAGCAACACGGCGACCATGCGGTCGAGACGCTCGGCCCGGCACCGGTCGGCACCGATGTGGCCATAAGCGTCGATCAGCGCTTTCGCGGCCTCGGCACGCGCCTGGGCCGGGGCGGCGGCGACCCATTGGTGAAAGCGATGCAGCTGCATTGATGGCCGATCCCGGACGCGGACCCGGAAGGCCGGTCGTCCCAGGGGGATGATCCTCCGATTATGGTAAAGGCGCCCTTAAGGGCCGCCACGCTGGCGGTGCGGAAAGGGTTCTTCATGCGATCGCTTCTTCTTGTGCCGATGGACGAGACCTCGGCCATCGACCGCGCCGTCGCGGCGGGTGCCGACGCCCTGGTGCTGGACCTTGCCGCAAGCGGGCAGGATGCGTCCGCTCGCGAGCGAGCCCGCCTGAACGCGCGCGATGTGCTGCGCGCGGCGCAACTCTGGCCGACGCGGCCGCTCCTTTATGTCCGGGTCGAAAATCTCGAGGATGCGGCGCTCGGGCTCGACCTCGCGGCCGTGATGATCGGCGAGCCCGACGGCGTCCTGCTGGCCGGCAGCCGCTCGGGCGCCGACGTGCAGCACCTTGGCGCCAAGCTGGCGGTGTTCGAGGCGGAGCATGGGCTCAGCGACGGCGAGACGGGCATCATCGCGGGTGCCGGGGCGCGAGCCAAGGCGCTGTTCAGCCTCGGCAGCTACGTCGAGGCCAGCCCGCGGCTGGTGGGCCTGACCTGGAGCGCCGAAGACCTCGCGGCCGATCTCGGCAGCCGCCACGACGGCACGGCCTTGCCGGGGCCGCTCGAAACGATGCGGCATTTCACGCTCTTCGCGGCACGCGCCGCCGAGGTGGCGGCCATCGATTCGGCCAGCATGGCGCCCGATCGCGATGCGTTCCTGGCCGAATGCAGGGCCGCCCGGGCACAGGGCTTCAACGCCAAGCTCGCCACCACCCCGGAGGCTGTCGCGGTCATCAACGCCGTGTTCGGCCACGAGGACCCTTGAGGGCTCGGCGCGCAAACGTGGGGATATGTCGCTCGGAGCAAACCGCAAGCCTGGGGACTGACATATAGCTGTCAGACAGCGCTGCTACCGCAGCCCGTCTTCTTCAGGCAGGGGTTTCCATGACACGCGCCCATCACGGACTTTTCTGGTCGACGGCCCTGGGGCTGCTGGTTGCCACGGGTGCCGCCCAGGCGCAGGCGCCCGACGCCCTGGTCACGGTCGCCAAGGGCGAAGGCCAGCTCACCGTGATCGCATTGCCGCATGATTGGTGCGGCTACGGTGGGCTCATCGACGGCTTCAAGGCCAAATACGGCCTGGCGGTCAACGAGCTCAACCCGGATGCCGGCTCGGGCGACGAGATCGAGGCCATCAAGGCCAACCAGGGCAACAAGGGCTCGCAGGCTCCCGACGTGGTGGACGTCGGCCTGTCGTTCGGCCCACAGGCCAAGCAGGACAAGCTCACCCAGCCCTACAAGGTTTCGACCTGGGACTCGATCCCGGCCGACCAGAAGGACGCCGACGGTTATTGGACCGGCGATTATTACGGCGTGCTGGCCTTCGAGGTGAACAAGGACATCGTCAAGCAGTCGCCGGCCGACTGGTCCGACCTGCTCGGCGCCGACTACGCCAATTCGGTGGCGCTGGCCGGCGACCCGCGCACCTCGAACCAGGCCATCCAGGCCGTCTACGCGGCGGGCCTTTCGGCCGGCAAGGGCGATGCCGGCAAGGCCGCCGAGGCGGGCCTCGACTATTTCGCCAAGCTCAACAAGGCCGGCAACTTCGTGCCGACCATCGGCAAGGCCGCTTCGCTGGCCCAAGGCGCGACGCCCATCGTGGTGCGCTGGGACTATAACGCCCTGACCGACCGCGACACGCTGAAGGGCAACCCGAACGTCGACGTGGTGGTGCCGAAGACCGGCGTGGTGGCGGGCGTCTACGTGCAGGCAATCTCGGCTTACGCGCCGCACCCGAATGCCGCCAAGCTTTGGCTCGAGTACATCTATTCGGACGAAGGCCAGAACGGCTATCTGAGGGGCTATTGCCACCCGGTGCGCTTCGCCGATCTCGTGAAGGGCAGCAAGGTCGACGCCACGATCATGAGCAAGCTGCCGCCGGCCGAGGCCTATGCCCATGCGGTGTTCCCGACGCTCGATCAACAGAACAGCTCGAAGGCCGATATCACCAAGAAGTGGGATTCGGTCGTCGGCGCCAACGTCAAGTAGGCCCACTCCCGTCATTGCGAGGAGCGTAGCGACGAAGCAATCCAGGCGGCGCCGCGGTTGTGGATTGCGTCGCTCCGCTCGCAGTGACGGGTTCTGTGCCGCCGGGAATGCGACCGGTTTCCTCCCTTAGGAACGACAGCCCGCCGATGGAGCAGCCCCTCGAAGCTCTGGCGATACCGGTCGCGGCGCCGGCGCCGCGGCGGGGGCCAGCCGTGCCGCTCGCCTGGATCGGCGTGCTGCCGTTCTTTGCCTTCGCAACCTTGTTCCTGCTGCTGCCGACCTTGTTTCTCATCGTCGGCGCCTTTCAGGACCCGGATGGTCATTTCACCCTGCAAAACCTGCGCGACCTGTTCGCGCCCAACATCCTGTCGGCTTATTGGATCTCGATCGAGATCAGCGCCGCCTCGGCGCTCGGTGGCGCGGTCCTCGGCGGCATCCTGGCCGCCGCCGTGGTGTTGAATGGACTGCCGGGTTGGCTCAGGCCGACGCTAATGACCTTTAGCGGCGTCGCCTCGAACTTCGCCGGACTGCCGCTCGCCTTTGCGTTTCTGGCCACGCTCGGGCGGCTCGGCCTCGTCACCGTGTTTCTCGGCAGCCTCGGCTTCAACCTTTACCGCAGCGGCTTCAACATCCTGAGCTTCTGGGGGCTGACCCTCACCTACCTGTATTTTCAGATCCCGCTGATGGTGCTGATCCTGACCCCGGCGCTCGACGGGTTGAAGACCCAATGGCGCGAGGCGGCGCAGACGCTCGGTGCCAGCTCATGGCAATATTGGCGGATGATCGCCTTCCCGGTGATCTGGCCCAGCCTGCTCGGCGCCACGCTTCTGCTGTTCGCCAACAGCTTCGGCGCTGTCGCGACCGCCTATGGACTGACGGGCTCGACCCTCAACATCGTGACGATCCTGCTTTACGCCCAGATCCGCGGCGACGTGCTGCACAACCAGAACCTCGGTTATGCGCTGGCGCTCGGCATGATCGTCATCACCGGGCTGTCGAATCTCGCTTATATCGTGCTGCGAACCCGCAGCGAACGGTGGCTGCGATGAAGGCGAGCCGCATCGGCCCCTGGCTGGCCGTGACCCTCGGCGCGGTGTATTTCCTGCTGCCGCTGATCGCCACCTTCGAGTTCTCGCTGCGGGTCAGGCGCGGGCAATATAGCTTCGACGCCTATCGCAACGTCCTGGGCGACCCGCATTTTCAGGCCTCGTTCGGCTATTCGACCCTGGTGGCGCTCGCCACCATCGTGGTGGGCGTGCTTCTGGTGGTGCCGACCGCCTATGTGATCCAGCTCCGCCTTCCCGGATTGCGTCCGGTGGTGGAATTCGTCACGCTGCTGCCCCTCGTGGTGCCGGCCATCGTGATCGTGTTCGGCTACCTTCGGATCTACAATTCCTCGTCCTGGCTGCCCCTGACCGCGACGCCCGGCAGCACCAACCTGCTGCTCGTTTGCGGCTACGTCACCCTCGCCCTGCCCTACCTGTACCGCTCGGTCGACACCGGTTTGCGCACCATCGACGTGCGCACCCTGACCGAGGCTGCCGAAAGTCTCGGGGCGCGCTGGCCGCGCATCCTGTTCACCATCATCTTCCCGAACGTGCGGGTCGCCATCATCTCGGGCGCTTTTTTGACCTTCGCGATCGTGATTGGCGAATTTACCTTCGCGGCGCTGCTCGACCGGCCGGCCTTTGGCCCTTACCTGCAGCTCGTCGGGGCCAACCGGGCCTATGAGCCCGCCGCACTGTCGATCATCGCCTTCGCGATCACCTGGGCCTGCATGGGCCTGATCCAGATCTTCGCTCGCGACCGGCGCACCGGCGTCGCGGCGCGGCCTTGAGACCCCTCCGATGAGTTTTCTCGACCTCGACGGCCTGCGCAAGGTCTACGGCACCCATGCGGTGGTGCAGCGCTTCGACCTCGAGGTGGCACGTGGCGAGTTCGTGTCGTTCCTGGGCTCGTCCGGCTGCGGCAAGACCACGACGCTGCGCATGGTGGCGGGCTTCGAAACCCCGACAGCCGGCGCAATCCGCATCGATGGACGCGACGTGACGCATCTGCCGCCGAACCAGCGCAAAGTCGGCATGGTGTTCCAAAGCTACGCGTTGTTCCCCAATATGACGGTGGCGCAGAACGTCGCCTTCGGCTTGAAGGTCGCGGGGCAGCCGGCCGACGCCATCAAGCGCCGCGTCGGCGAGATGCTCGACCTCATCAAGCTGCCGCAGCTCGCCGACCGCTTCCCCTACCAGATGTCCGGCGGCCAGCAGCAGCGCGTGGCGCTGGCCCGCGCCATCGCCACCAAGCCGCAGATTCTGCTGCTCGACGAGCCGTTGTCGGCGCTCGATGCGAAGATCCGCGTGTCGCTGCGTGACGACATCCGCACGCTGCAGCGCGAACTCGGCATCACCACCATCTATGTGACGCACGACCAGGAGGAAGCCTTGTCGATGTCGGACCGCATCGTGGTGATGAGCGAGGGCCGCATGGAGCAGGTCGGCACGCCCTTCGAGGTCTACAACAAGCCGGCGACGCGCTTCGTGGCCTCCTTCGTGGGTCACCTCAACCTGCTGCAGGGCACGGTGCGCGATGCCGCAAACGGCGTCGTCGCGGTCGGCGACCAAATGGTGCGCACGGGCGGCACTCTCGGCGCAGCCGGCACCGCCATGACGCTGGCACTACGCCCGGAAGCCGTGACGCTCGAGCCGCGCGAAGGCGAGAACAGCCTTCGCGGCACGGTTGAGGACGTGGCATTCCTGGGGGCCATCGTCCGCATCAAGGTCGATGTCGGCGGGACCCGGGTGTCGTTGGACACGTTCAACAATCCCGCGTCGCCGCCGCCCGAACGCGGCAGCGCCGTGACGCTCGGCTTTGCCCGGTCGGATCTGCAGCCGGTCGCGGACTCCGCCTGAACGGGATCGGTTCCCGCCTGCGACCGATACGACGCTGGAGCGATGCCGGGGAACGGGTGCGTCCCGGACAGGTTGAACCAACAGAGCCAAGCCACTGACACATAACTCAAGTTAGGATGTGTCGCGGCAAAGCCCTTGTTGCTTCAGGGAGTTCTCCATGACCAAGACCATCACCTTCGTGGCCGTGACCGCGGCCTGTGTGTTCTCTATCGGCGCCGCGATGGCGCAGACCGGCAACGCCGGCACATCGTCGGCAACTGGCGGCTCGGGCACCAATGCGATGTCCTCCGGATCGATGTCGGGGGGTGGCGCGGCTGCCGGGTCCAACGCAATGCCACCGGCCGGTGCAGGCACCGGGATGGGCGGCACGGGCATGAGCGGCTCCGGCATGAACGGGAGCGGCAACATGTCGGGCACAAGCGGCATGCAGGGCGGGGCAAATTCCGGCATGCAGGGCGGCACGGGCGCCGGCTCCACCAGCCAGTGACGCGAGCCCTCGTGGCGTCGGCATGAACCAGCCGGTCGATAGGCGCCATCACTTGGCCGGGCGCTAAACCGGCAACGGGGCGGCTTCTTCGATGAAGCCGCCCGACTGGTGGCTCCAAAGGTCGGCGTAAAGCCCGCCGCTGGCCAGCAGTTCGGCATGGGTGCCCTCCTGCAGCACGCGGCCGCGATCCATCACGATCAGGCGGTCCATCCGGGCGATGGTCGACAGCCGATGCGCGATGGCGATGACGGTCTTGTTGGCCATCAACACCGCGAAACTTTCCTGGATGGCTTTCTCGACCTCGCTGTCGAGCGCCGAGGTGGCTTCGTCCAGGATGAGGATCGGTGCGTCCTTCAGGATCACCCGGGCAATCGCGATGCGCTGCCGCTGGCCGCCCGACAATTTGACGCCCCGTTCGCCCACCTGAGCGTCGTAGCCGCGCCGCCCCTGCCAGTCCTCGAGGTCGAGGATGAAGTCGTGCGCGTGGGCCCGTTTGGCGGCGTCGACGATCTCTGAAAATGCCGCATCGGGTCGGCCATAGGCGATGTTCTCGCGGATGGAGCGATGCAGCAGCGAGGTATCCTGCGTCACGACCGAGATGGCGCCGCGCAGACTTTCCTGCGTCACGCCGGCGATGTCCTGGCCATCGATCGTGATCGTGCCACCCTCGACGTCGTGGAAGCGTAGCAGCAGGTTGGTGAGCGTCGTTTTGCCGGCGCCCGAACGCCCGACAAGGCCAACCTTTTCGCCCGGCCGGATCTTGAGATCGAGGTCCGCCATCAGAGACTCGTCGCGGCCGTAGCCGAACCGCACGTGGTCGAAGCGGATCGCCCCCTTGGTCACCTGCAGCGCGCCGGCGTCGGTCGCATCGCTCAATGCCACCGGGCGCGCGATGGTCATCATGCCCTCTTGGATGGTGCCCATATGCTCGAAGATGTCAGTCACCTGGGTGGCAACCCAACCGGCCGCCGAGGCGATCTGCCAGGTCAGCGGGATCGCCATTGCGACCGTGCCGACATCGATGGCGCCGCGGCGCCATAGCGCGATCGCCAGCGCCACCTCGCCGAACAGCATCAGGGCGTTGAGGATCTGCAGCCCGATGGTGAGCAGCGACATCATGCGCAGCTGGTTGCGGTAGACCCGCGTATGTGCATCGACGGCATCCCGCACATAAGCGTCCTCGTGGTGCAGCCGCGCGAAGAGCTTGAGCGTCAGAATATTGGTGTAGCTGTCGACGACGCGGCCCGTGACGAGCGAGCGCGCTTCTGAGTTCTTCCGCGACCGGTCGCGGATGCGCGGCACGACGAGGCGCAGCAGCACCGCATAGGCGCCGAACCAGAACGCGATCGGCAGGCAGAGCCAAAGGTCGACCGAGCCGAGCAGCCCGAGGGCGCTTAAGCCATAAACCAGGATGCCCCACACGGCCGTGATGGCCGCCACCGTGCTTTGCCGCACCGCCGGCCCGGTTTCCATCACCCGGGCCGCGATCCGCCCGGCGAAGTCGTTCTGGAAGAAGGGCCAGCTTTGGCGCACCACGTAGCGATGGCTTTGCCAGCGCACCAGATTGGTGACGCTCGGCACGATGCCGATGTTCGAGATGAGGTTCTGGGCCGCGATGGCCAGCGGCCGTGCCAGCAGCACCACGATCGCCATCGCGACCAAAAAGCCGCCATGCTGGCTGAGGAAAACGGCGGGCGCCGCGGCCGCGATGTAGCGCACCAGGTGGCCGATGAACCAGGGGACCGAGGCATCGAGCAGCGCCACGCAAAGCCCCGCCGCGAACAAGGCCAGCAGCAGCGGCTTCGCCTGCCGGGCATAGTGCCAGTAAAAGCCGAGCAGGCGCGTCGGCGGCTGTTCGACGCCCACGTTGCGGGTGGGTTCGACGATCGTCTCGAGGAAGCGGAGCATGCGCTCCGCCTAAGGCGTCTTTCCGGCAACACTATGCCGGCAGCTCCAGGCGGCGGCCGAAGGCGGCACGCGGCTAGGGGCCGACGATCCGGGGCCGGTCCGGATCTTGCCTTTGCGGGTTGCGCCGTGTTCCGTCGCAAGCGCTGCCGCAGGAGCCCCGCCTTGCCCGACATCGACGCCATCGTCCAGGAGATCGCCACCGAAATGCGGCACCGCACCGACCGCGGCGAGGTGGCGCGCTACATCCCCGAGCTCGCCCGCGTCGACCCGCACCAGTTCGGCCTCGCGGTGATCCTCGAAGACGGCCGCGTGGCAGCTGGCGGCGATGCCGACCAGCCTTTCTCCATCCAGAGCATCTCCAAGGTCTTCACCCTGACGCTGGCGCTCGGCATGGCGGGCGACGACCTGTGGACCCGCGTCGGGCGCGAGCCTTCCGGCAACCCGTTCAACTCCATCGTCCAGCTCGAGCGCGAACGGGGCCGGCCGCGCAACCCGTTCATCAACGCGGGCGCCATCGCGGTGACGGACCTCATCGTGTCGGGCCACCAACCACGCGAGTCGCTCGGCGAGATCCTGCGATTTATGCAGTTCCTAGCCGGCGACACCAGCATCGCCATCGACAAGGCGGTCGCGGCCTCGGAGCGGCGCACGGGGTTCCGCAACACCGCGCTGGCCAATTACATGAAATCCTTCGGCATCATCGACAACCCGGTGGATTTCACCCTCGGGGTGTACTTCCACCATTGCGCGATCGCGATGTCGTGCCGTCAGCTCGCCATGGCGGGACGCTTCCTGGCCCATTCGGGCCGCAACCCTTCGACCGGCTATAGCGTGGTGTCGGCCGAGCGCGCCCGCCGCATCAACGCCCTGATGCTGACCTGCGGCCATTATGACGGATCCGGCGATTTCGCCTACCGGGTGGGCCTGCCCGGCAAGAGCGGCGTCGGTGGCGGCATCCTTGCGGTGGCGCCGGGCCATGCCTCCATTGCGGTCTGGGCGCCGGGCCTCGATGGCGCCGGCAACTCGCACCTGGGGCGTCTGGCCCTGGAACGCCTCACAAAGGCGATGGGCTGGTCGATCTTCGGCGTCTGAAAGGCGTCAGGACTTACGGCCGCGAGGATCATCCTGGATCGCGGCTTCGTGGTACCAGCCGCTTCCGGCTTCGCAGAACGCATAAAGCCGAGCCGGTGCCACGCGTCCCGGGGGCGTTCCATCGGGGACCGCCACGCGCAGGCGGGTGGGAAAGCGGTAGATTTTAGCGGTGCAGCGAGGCGGAACATCGGTCATCGTCTGTCTCCGGCCGCCAATCAATGGCGGATTGCGAGTGTGCCAGATTTGCTTGCAGCTTGCACCAACTGCCCGATAAACATTCAGTGATTGCTTGTTTATTGAGCATCTAACTTCGATCCTTCTACTGCCACATCTTGCGAAACCGTCAGGGTTCGCGGAAAATTTGGCACGCCCAATGCTTAATGTCGCCCGAACCCGCGACACGCTCCGGCGGGTGCGCAGGGCATCGCGTCCCAGAGCTGATGAGAGACGAGGAATGACGAAGTACAAGCTCGAATACATCTGGCTCGACGGCTACACGCCGACCCCGAACCTGCGCGGCAAGACCCAGCTGAAGGATTTCGACAGCTTTCCGACGCTCGAGCAGCTTCCCTTGTGGGGCTTCGACGGCAGCTCGACCATGCAGGCCGAAGGCCACAGCTCGGATTGCGTGCTGAAGCCGGTCGCCATCTATCCTGACGCCGCCCGCACCAACGGCGCGTTGGTGATGTGCGAAGTGATGATGCCGGACGGCAAGACCCCGCATGCGTCCAACAAGCGCGCCACCATCCTGGACGACGAGGGTTCGTGGTTTGGCTTCGAGCAGGAATATTTCTTCTATGAGGACGGCCGGCCGCTCGGCTTCCCGGAGAACGGCTACCCGGCCCCCCAGGGCCCTTATTACACCGGCGTCGGCTTCAAGAACGTCGGCAGCGTGGCGCGCGAGATCGTCGAGGAACACCTCGATTTGTGCCTCGCGGCCGGCATCAACCACGAAGGCATCAACGCCGAAGTGGCCAAGGGCCAGTGGGAATTCCAGATCTTCGGCAAGGGCTCCAAGCGGGCCGCCGATGAAATGTGGATCGCCCGCTACCTGCTGCTGCGTCTGACTGAACAATACGGCATCGACATCGAATGGCACTGCAAGCCGCTCGGCGATACCGACTGGAACGGCTCGGGCATGCATTGCAACTTCTCGACCGCCCATATGCGCGATGTCGGTGGCAAGGCGTATTTCGAGGCCCTGATGGACGAGTTCGCCAAGAACCGTCAGGCGCATATCGACGTTTACGGCCCCGACAACCACATGCGCCTGACCGGCAAGCATGAGACCGCCTCGATCGACCAGTTCTCCTGGGGCATCGCCGACCGCGGCGCCTCGATCCGGGTGCCGCACAGCTTCGTCAACAATGGCTACAAGGGCTATCTCGAGGATCGCCGCCCGAATTCCATGGGCGACCCCTACCAGATCGCCTCGCAGGTGCTGAAGACCATCGCGGCGGTGCCGACCGAGTCGTCCAAGGCCGCAGCCTGATCGCAGTAGCGATCCGGCGCCGCCGGATCCAATGCCATCATCCGCAAGGGCGCCATCCGAAAGGGTGGCGCCTTTCTCATTGGCGCCAGTGGCCACCCTGGCTCGAAGCCCATTTTCACTCTCCCGCATGCCGCCCCGCGCCTGTAGACAGGCCCGGTACGATCGCCCCTTGCGGAAGATGGCTCCATGACGAACGCCCCCATTCTTGTGACAGGCGCGAGCGGTTTCGTCGGATCGGCCGTCGCCCGGGCGCTGCTGGCGCAAGGACATCGGCTGCGGCTTCTGGTCCGCCCCTCGAGCCCGCGCACCAACGTGGCCGGTCTCGGGGCCGAGATCGTCGAAGGCGACCTGCGCGACCCCGCGTCGCTGGCGCACGCACTCGCGGGCGTCAGCGACCTGTTCCATGTGGCGGCCGATTACCGGCTCTGGGCCCCCGATCCCCAGGAGATCGTGCGTTCGAACCTCGAAGGCACGCGGGCCATCATGCAGGCTGCGCAAGCCGCCGGGGTGAAGCGCATCGTCTATACCAGCAGCGTCGCCACGCTGGCATTGCGCCGGGACGGCGTCCCGGTCGACGAAACCGCACCGCAAGACCCCGCCCATGCGATCGGGGCCTACAAGCGGTCGAAAACCCTGGCCGAGCGGCTGGTCGAGGAGATGGTGGGGCGCGACAACCTGCCGGCCGTGATCGTGCAGCCGTCGACACCGATCGGCCCGCGCGACGTGAAGCCGACGCCGACGGGCCGCATCATCGTCGAAGCTGCGACCGGCCGGATGCCGGCCTTCATCGACACCGGCCTGAACCTCGTCCACGTCGACGACGTGGCGGCCGGCCATCTGCTGGCTTGGACGAAGGGCCGCATCGGCGAACGCTACATCCTGGGTGGGCAGGACGTCGACCTCGGCACCATGCTGGGCGACATCGCCACCCTGGTCGGCCGCAAGCCGCCGACCGTGAAGCTGCCCCGCGCGCCGATCTTTCCGCTCGCCTATGCGGCCGAGCTCGTGGCGCGCTTCACCGGCAAGGAGCCCTTCGCCACCGTCGACGGATTGAAGATGGCGAAATACCGCATGTATTTTTCCTCCGCCAAAGCCGAACGGGAGCTTGGCTACCGGGCGCGGCCCTATCGGGAAGCGCTCGGCGACGCCATCGCCTGGTTCCGGTCAGCCGGGCTGCTCGACGGGCGCCGGGCCGCATGATCCTGTGGCTTTCGCCGCGATTTGACCTTAAGAAAACGGCGAATAGACAGTCCAAGGCTGTTGGAGCGAAGCGGGGTTCACTCCGGCCGATCCGGTAGCCGTCGCCACGCTTTCGCCCGCCCCACCTGGATCACCTCGGTTTCATGACGACATCAGCCGATGCCGCGTCCGGCAAGGGCGCCACTGACGAGAACTTCCCCGTCGCGTCGCACCTGATCGCAGCCCGGCACCGGCCCGCCGTGATGGCCTTCTACGATTTCGTGCGGGCCGCCGACGATGTGGCCGATCACGCCACCCTGTCGTCGGACGAGAAGCTCGCGGTGCTGGACCGCATGGAAGCCTGCCTGCTCGGCCGCGCCGACACCGAGCCTGTGGCCCGGCCGCTGCGGGCCGTGCTGGCCGAGCGCCGGCTGTCGCCCCGCCACGCTCTCGATCTGCTGGCCGCCTTCAAGCTCGACTGCACCAAGCCGCGCACGGCCGACTGGGCCGACCTGATCCATTATTGCTCGCTGTCGGCCATGCCGGTCGGCCGCTATGTGCTGGACCTGCACGGGGAAAGCGAGGCCACATGGCCGGCTTCGGACGCCGTCTGCGCGGCCCTGCAGGTGATCAATCACATCCAGGATTGCGGCAAAGATTACCGCGACCTCGACCGCGTCTACATTCCGGACGACATGCTGGCGAATGCAGGCGTGTCGCATGCGGCCCTGGCCGAGCCCAAGGCGTCCCCGGCGCTGCGGGGCGTGCTGAGCGATCTTGCGACCCGCACGCTGGTGCTGCTCGACGAAGGCGCTCCGCTGCCGCGTCAGGTGCGCGACTTCAGGCTCAGCCTCGAGACGGGCGTCATCATCACCCTCGCGCGCCATCTCACCCGCACCCTGCAGACCCACGACCCGTTGAGCCAGACCGTGCATCACAACAAGGCGGCCTTCGCCGGCATCGCACTGATGGGGGCCCTGCGGGCCGCCGCCGGTCGTCTCACCCACCCGGGCGCACGCCTCGCCACGGCGGCGCGGCCTTCGTGAGCGCCGGCGTGCAGCACGACGAGGCACAATTCCCCACCGCGGCCCGGCAAGCCTCGGGGTCGTCCTTTTATGCCGGCATGCGGGTGCTGCCCAAGGCGCAGCGCCAGGCCATGTACGAGATCTACGCCTTCTGTCGCGCGGTCGACGATGTGGCGGACGAAGGCGGCACCCGCCCCGAACGCCTTGCCGGGCTGAAGCGATGGCGTGACGCGATCGAGGCCGCCTATGCGGGCCGTACCACGGCCGCCACCATCGGGCTGCTGGAGCCGATCCGCCACTTCAAGCTGGCGCGCGTCGATTTCCTCGCCATCATCGACGGCATGGAGATGGATGGCCGTGAGGACATCCAGGCGCCCGACGAGGCGACGCTCGACCTGTATTGCGACCGCGTCGCCAGCGCGGTGGGTCGCCTGTCGGTGAAGGTGTTCGGCGTTTCGCCTGAGCGGGGCGAAGACCTCGCCCACCACCTCGGTCGCGCCCTGCAATTGACCAACATCCTGCGCGATCTCGACGAGGATGCCGCCATGGGGCGCCTCTACCTGCCGCGCGAGCTGCTCGAGCAGGCCGGCATCCCGATCACCACGCCGACCGCGGTATTGGCTCATCCCAACCTGCCGCAGGTCGGTGCCATCCTGTTGAAGCGCGCCCGCGGACAATTCGATGCCGCCGATGCCCTGATGGCGCGTGAGCGTCGCCGTGCCACACGGGCGCCGCGGCTGATGGGTGCCGTCTACCGCCTCATCCTGGCACGGCTCGAGCAGCAGGGGTTCGCTGTGCCGCGCCACAGGGTGAAGGTGCCGAAAAGCCGCTTGATCCTCGCCCTGCTGCGTCACGGTCTGGTGTGATGCCAAAACCCACCGTGCATGTGGTCGGTGCCGGGCTGGCGGGCTTGTCGGCCGCCCTGGCGCTCGATCCCGCCCGCGCCACGATCGTGATCCACGAGGCGGCGCGCCATGCGGGTGGTCGCTGCCGCTCCTATTTCGACCGTGACCTCGGCCTGACGATCGACAACGGCAACCACCTCGTGTTGTCGGGAAACACCGCCGTGCGCGACCACCTGCGTATGACGGGGGCCGAGCACAAGATGTCCGGGCCCGCCGACGCCGTGTTCGACTTCATGGACATCGCATCGGGCGAGCGGTGGCAGGTGCGTCCCAACGCCGGCCCCCTGCCCTGGTGGATCTTCGTGCCGGGCCGGCGGGTGCCGGGCACGGGCTGGTCGGATTATCTGGCGCTCGCCAAGCTGCTGCGTGCCAAGTCCCGCATCCCGATCGGCCAGGCCATGCTGTGTTCGGGTCCGCTCTATGACAAGCTGTGGCGGCCGTTCCTGGTGGCGGCGCTCAACACGGAGCCGAAGGACTCGGCCGCCGGCCTCGCCGCTACCGTGATCCGGGAAACGCTCGCCAAGGGAGCGGGCGCTTGCCGGCCGCTGATCGCCCATGACGGCTTGGCCGAAGCGTTGGTCGAACCCGCGCTGGCGACCTTGGCCAAGCGCGGCGTCACGGTCGGGTTCGACCGCCGTCTGCGCCGCCTCGAAGTGCGCGATGGCCGGGTGGTCGGGCTCGATTTCGGCGACGAACAGCTGGCGCTCGGCCCGGACGACCGGGTGGTCCTGGCCGTCACGGCGCCGGTGGCCAAGATCCTGCTGCCGGAACTGAGCGTGCCGACGGCGTTCCGCTCCATCGTCAACGCGCATTTCCTGACCGATGCCCCCGACGGGTTCCCGACCATGCTGGGCACGATCAACAGCGCCACGGAATGGATCTTCCGCTTTCCCAACCGCGTGTCTGTGACGATCAGCGATGCCGACCGCTTCCTTGGCCATGACAAGGACGCGCTGGCCCGGCAGATCTGGGGCGAGGTGGCAACCGCCCTCGGCCGACCCGGTCAATCGATGCCGACCCACAAGATCATCACCGAGAAGCGCGCCACCTTTGCGGCCCTGCCCGAGCAGGACGCTCTGCGGCCCGGCCACGCGACGGCGCTCGGCAACCTCGTGTTGGCGGGCGACTGGGTGCAGAACGGCCTGCCCTCGACCATCGAGGGCTCGCTGCGATCCGGCAAGGCCGCCGTCGCGGCGTTGCCGACCTGGCACTGAAGGGGCGCCCGCATGACGGTCACGATCGAGGGGCGGAAGGAAGTCTATCGCGGCTGGACCACGATCCATAAACTGACCCTCAGCGACGGCGCGCAGACCTTTACCCGCGAGGTGGAGGATCATGGCACCGCCGTCGCGGTGCTGCCTTACGACCCGGAACGCCGGGTCGTTCTTCTCGTCAGCATGCCCCGCGCCCCGGTGCTGTTCGTCCAGGCGCCGGCCTTGCTGGAAGTTCCGGCGGGCCTGATCGAGCCCGGCGAGGCGCCCGAAGCCGCCATCCGTCGCGAAGCCGAGGAGGAAGCCGGCGTTCGTCTCGGCACTCTCGAGTTCGTGGCCACGCTGTGGAGCTGCCCCGGCCTGTCGACCGAACGTATCTCGCTCTACCTCGCACCCTATGGCGTGTCCGATCGCACCGGACCGGGCGGCGGCCTGCTGGAAGAGAACGAAAACATCACCGTGGTCGAGACGCCCCTGGCAGACCTGACGGCCATTCTTGAGGGCCGCACGCCGGCCGACATGAAGACCTTTGCACTGTCGCAGGCGCTACGCCTTCGTTGCCCGCACCTGTTCGACTAGAACCGAATTCGTCGCCGCCGATCATCACGAAGACCTGATCGCAGCTCCATCGACGCCTTTCTGGCGCGAGCCTAATCTTTCCTTTGCGGGCCAAGCCTGCCCGCGACCAGGGAGGATGAGACGATGAAAATCGCGACGATCCTGATGTCCGGGCTGCTCTGCCTGAGTTCCGGGGCGAGCTTTGCCCAGAGCGCCGAGACGACCGCAGGGGAGAAGCCGATCCATGCCGTTCACGCCAAGGCGCAGCGTGGACCGGATGCGGCACGTGACCCCGTTTCCAGCGACCGCGCCATCGATGCGGAGATCAAGCGCATCGATCGCATGATGACCATCTGCAACGGCTGTTGAGGCGCAGCATCAGCATCGCCTGCCGACGGCGCGGCCCGCCCCATTGATAAGCTTGAACGGGCCTACGTCGTCGCAGGACCGCTGACCGCATCCCGTACTGGCCGATAGGCATGGCCTCCGGGGGCCGCGGGTCGTATGGAAAGGCATGCTTTTCGTATCGACCCGTATGGCCGCCACACCCTGGCGGGACGAGTTTCGGGCCTGTCTCGGGCTCGGCGTCCCCTTGATCCTGACCAACGCCATCGAAATGGCGCTGAACCTCACCAACGCCGCCATGATCGGCCGCATCGCGCCCGAGGCGCTGGCGGCCAGCACAATCGCGCTGGCCTTCTACAATCTTTGCTTGATGTTCGGCATCGGGCTTGCGGCTGCCGTGTCGCCCCTCATCGCGCGGGAGCGCGGCGAGGCTTCGCCTGACCGGGCCCGCGCCATCGGTCGCCTGGCGCAAGGGGGCCTGTGGAACAGCCTCGCCCTGGTGGTACCGATCTGGGTGCTGCTCTGGTGGTGCGAGCCATTGTTCCGGCTGGCCGGGCAAGACCCGCAGCTCAGTGCCGCCGCAGCATCCTACCTGCACGTGCTGCAATGGTCGCTGCTGCCGGCCCTCATCTACCTGTCGCTGCGCTCCGTGCTGGCGGCGCTCGAGCGCCCGCGCTGGACTGTGGTGATCGGCCTCGCGGCCGTGCCGCTCAACGCATTGTTGAACTGGTTGTTGATCGACGGACATGCCGGCCTGCCGGCCATGGGAATCAACGGGTCGGCCATCGCCACCGTCACGTCGAATATCGTGATGGCCGGGGGATTGCTGGCCGTGACGATGCTCGATCGGCACATCCGTCCCTTCCGGATCGTGCCCGGGTTCGGACGGCCGCCGTTTCGGGCCTGTGCGGATTTGTGGCGCCTCGGCGGCCCTATCGGCATCGGCATCATGCTCGAAGTCGGCATGTTCACGGCCGCCACGGCCTTGATCGGCCATTACGACGTGGCCGCGCTGGCGTCGCATGCCATCGCGCTACAGATCGCCTCCTTCACCTTCATGGTGCCGCTCGGCATCGCCCAAGCCGCGACCGTGCGGGTCGGCAAGGCGGCGGGCGCCCATGATGGCGCTGCGGTCGGCCGGGCTGGCGCCGTGGCCCTGATGCTCGGCATCGGTACCATGGCCGTATCGGCGCTGTTGCTGATCGGACTGCCTGCACCCTTGATCGCGCTTTTCGTCGATGCGCGAGAAGAGGGCGGCGCCCAGGTGGCCGCTTCGGCGGCGGTGCTGCTCGGCATCGCGGGGCTGTTCCAGCTGGCCGATGGCGCCCAGGTGGTGCTGTCGGGCATGCTGCGTGGCCTGCGGGACAGCCGGGGGCCGATGGTGATCGCGCTTCTCGGCTATTGGGGTGTCGGCCTGCCGATGGCGGCCGCCCTGGCGGTGCGGGCCGCCGCCCCTGGTGTCTGGGTCGGCTTGACGGCCGGCCTTTGCGCCACGGCGGCGCTATTATATTGGCGCTGGACGCGGCTCAGGACAGCTTTGCCACAACCACCAAGCGCCTGATGTCGCCACTCTGGAAGGCGCGCAGGAACGCCTGGTAGTTGCGGAACGACACGCAGCCGTTCGAGTCGCCTTTCGGGCCCAGCATGTAGGTGTGGGCCAGCAGGCCATTGCGCCCATATACGCCGCTGTCGATCGGGCTGAGGCGCAAAGCCTGCACGCCGTGGAAGAGGCTTTCGCGCATGGTCAGCGAGTAGGTGGCGGGCGGCGTCGGGCCCCGCATCCGCTCATGCACGAAACGCGGATCGTCGAGCCGGGCGCCGAGGCCCGAATGAGCCTCCAGCCGGCTGCCGTCCGGCATGAACACGGTGTGGCTGGCGATCTCGTAGACCGCGGTGGCGGAACCGTAGCCGCGCGTCGGGTTTTCCCCGCCGCCGCGGAGCGACGAGAAGAACCCATCTTCCGGGGCCGCATAGCCAAGGGCCGGAGTGGCGGGCGCCTGCCCGCCCATGCTGAAGAATTTTTCGAGGAAGCCCCGGTTGTCGGCCGTCACGGTCGGGCGGGCGGCGGGCGGCATGGTCTTGGCAGTCGCCACCACAGGGCGGTCGGCCCGGAATGGCGGCAGATGCGTCACGGTCGGGGCGAAGTCGCTCGGCCGCGGCATCGGCACCGGCACATCGGCGACGATGAGCGGCGTGGTACGGACGGGCGGCAGGATGGCCTCGTCGTCGTCCTGGTCGGCCGCTGCCATGGCCTGCGGGCCGGGAGTCGCGGGCTCGACGGCGGATGCGACGAGGGCGGCGCGCTGCGGTGTCGGAGCCGCGGCTTCGGCCGTCGCCGTGATGACAGGCGTGTCGGCGGAGATGAAGCGCGTCGGCAGCGGGGCGGCGGCATCGAAGCCGAGGGGAGCCCCAGCCAGGTAGGCCGCCTGCAGCAAAGGCCCGGTGGCGATCTGCGGCGGCATCGGCAAGGCCGCGGCAGTCTGCAAGGGCGAGGGGGTCTGAGCCACGACGGCCGGCCCGTGTCGGTGGCCCGGAGCGAGAGCCGGTAGTGCGCTGACGATCGTCAGCCCGGTGGCCAGCACCCACCGGGGAGCGACGGCGCCGCCGCTACGACGCGCCTTGCGGCCACGGCGCAACCGGATCACCGGCGGCATGTCGTCATAGGCCGTATAGAAGGTCGCGTCCGTCATTCACCAGAGCCCTAGGACCGGTCCGCGATCCTGTTGCAGGTTCCGCCGATGCGTCCGGTGCGATCTCCAGGGACCGCGCGAGCGCGGCCGTTCCAGCGATGCATCGGGCGCCCGTTCTCGGAAACGAGCCAGTTTCGCCACAGCCCTACTGAAACCGAGTTTGGTTAATGGCAGCCTAAGCGGCCATGACGGAGGCCGGACCAACCGGGAGCATTTCCGGCGCGTGGCGGCGGGGTCCGTTCAAACAAGCCAAGACGACGGTTCCGTGGCGAAATCGCAGCCGAATCGCGGATCGCACAGCCCTGCGGGCGCAATCGGGACAACCGGCCGATACGGTCAGGTTCCGATCAGCCGGCCGCCTGCCAGGCCGTTTCGCTGTCGAACAAGGCGCCGAGGCGTCGTGGATCGAGCGGCTTCGTCAACACGTCGTCCATGCCGGCAGCCCGGCAGGCGGCGTGCTGTTCACCAAGCGCGTGGGCCGTCAGGGCCACGATGCGGACCCTGTGGGCGTCGAGGGTCGCTTCCCTGGCCCGAAGGCGACGCGTCACGTCGAGCCCGTCGAGCCCTGGCATATTGACGTCCATCAGGATCAGATCGAACGGGCTTGCCTGCCGATCGGTCACCGCCAGGGCCGCCGCGAGCGCCTCGTGACCATCGGCCACATGGGTGACCCGGACGCCGAGCCGCTCGAGCGTTCGCTGCACGATCAGGGCATTGATGGGGTTGTCTTCCGCCAACAACACCTGCGGCACGCGGGTTTGCGATGGCGGCCCAGACAACCGAGGCGGCGGCACACGCTGCAAGCGCTCCTCGGGCCGCAGCCGTTCGACGAGCGACGCCCCGCGTACGGGTTTGACCAACCAGCCATCTCCCAAGCTCATCAGGTCGCCCGCCCCTGGCTGGCGGTCGCGGGGCGCCAGCAGCATGATGACCTGGGCGACGCCCGCGGTCCGCGCCGCCGCAACGGCATCGCGCGCTACCGCCGGGCCGAGCCCACCGTCGACGAACACCCAATCGGGGCGCACGGCTTCGCCTGCGAGGGCGCGCATGGCAGCCCCAGCATCGGGCGACAGCACGACTTCCAGGCCGCAGCCCGCGAGATCCTCGGCCAGATACGCGGCCATGAAGGGCGCCGCCGAGACGATCAGGCCCCGCCGCCCCGTGAGGCTCGGCCAATCGGCATCCTGGCAGGACGGCGCCTCCGATGGTGAAAGCGGCAGCGCAAAGCCGAACACCGACCCGCCCGCCTCCCGTGGGCTGTAGCGCAACGCGCCATGCATCTCCGTCACGATACGGCGCGAAATGGCGAGCCCCAACCCGGTGCCGCCGTGGCGCCGCGTGGTGGAATTATCGGCCTGTTCGAACTCGGCGAAGATCGCCTCGCGTCGTTCGAGGGGCACGCCGGGTCCCGTGTCGGACACGCTGAAGTGCATGCGGTCGCCATCGCGCTCGACTCGCAGGCCGATACCGCCCGTATTGGTGAATTTGACGGCGTTGCCGGCAAGGTTGAGCAGCACCTGACGCAGCCGGGCGACATCACCGAAAATCTGGCTCGGCAAAGCGCGATCGATGTGGGCCGCGATCTCGAGGCCCTTGTTCTGCGCCTTGGGGCCAAGCAGTTCGACGACGCCGGCGATGAGGTCCGCCAGGTTGAACCAGTCCTGCGCAAGGTCGAGCCGGCCCGCTTCGATGCGGGAAAAATCAAGGATTTCGTCGATCAGATCGGCCAGGGCCTCGCCCGACATGCGAACGGCCGACACATAGGTCCGCTGTTCGTCGCTCAGCCCGGTGCCGTTGAGCAGGTCCGCCATCCCGATGATGCCGTTCAGCGGTGTGCGGATCTCGTGGCTGACCATGGCCAGGAAGCGCGATTTGGCCTCGTTGGCGGCTTCCGCCTTGTCGCGCCCCGCCGTGGCGGCCCGGAGCTCCAAGATTTCGTCGCTGAGCCGCTCCCGCTCACGCCTCCAGGCGCGGCCGTTCCGGTTGTGCCGCACCGTCGAACCGATCGTCACTGCGATCGCCAGAACGGTCACTAGAGCCATGCCGAACAGGCTGCCGATCGGCATGGGCGCTCCTCCCAGCCTGCCGTGCATCGGCCGCGCTGTGGGGCGACCCTAGAGGGAGCTTCGTTGCGTCGGCGTTCCCCGATCGATCCGCTTTGTTGGCATCGCCTTAACCTCTGCTTAAGCGGGCGCCGGCAGCCGCGTCGGTGTGCGCCGGTAGGACAGGGCTTCCGCCAGATGGGCGCGGGCGACCGGCACCGAACCGTCCAGATCGGCTAGCGTGCGGGCCAGCCGCAACAGCCGGTGGAAGCCGCGCGCCGTCATCTGGGTTCTCTCCGAAGCCTTGCGCAGAAAGGCTTCCGCCTCCCCGGTCATCGCCACCGCCGCCTCGACGGCCGTGGCGGGCGCCGAGGCATTGGTGGTGGCAGGCGGCAGGCCAGCCGCGAGGTAGCGCTCGGATTGACGCTGCCGCGCCGCCGCCACCCTGGCCCGGGCCTCGGCCGACCCTTCGGTCGGCGGCGGCAGGATGAGGTCGGCGGCCGACACAGGGGGCACGTCGATCTGCAGGTCGATGCGGTCGAGCAGCGGCCCGGACAAGCGGGACAGGTATTGCGCCATGCAGCGCTCGGGCGGCTGACGCCGGCAGGTCTGGTCGGGCTGCTGGGCGTAGCCGCAGCGGCACGGGTTCATGGCGGCGACGAGCTGGAAGCGGGCCGGGTAGGTGACGCGGGCATTGGCGCGGGAGATCGACACCGTTCCCGTTTCGAGCGGTTGGCGCAACGAATCGAGCACCGGGGCGGAGAACTCGGGCAGCTCATCGAGGAACAGCACGCCGTGATGGGCCAGCGAGATCTCGCCCGGCCGCGCATGAATGCCCCCACCGACGAGCGCCGGCATCGAGGCCGAATGATGCGGGGCGCGGAACGGTCGTCGGTCGCTCAGTTGCCCATCGGCCAGCAAGCCGGCGACCGAATGGATCATCGACACTTCGAGCAGTTCGCGCGGGTCGAGTGGCGGCAGGATCGACGGCAGGCGCGCCGCCAACATGGACTTGCCGGCCCCGGGGGGTCCATTCATCAAGATGTTGTGGCCGCCGGCCGCGGCGATCTCCAGGGCGCGCTTGGCGCCGTCCTGACCCTTGACGTCCCGCAGGTCCGGCAGGCCAAGCGCCGCCGGGCGCATCGCGGGCTCGGGGCGCGACAGCACCTGGGTTCCCTTGAAATGATTGGCGAGCTGGATCAGCGAGGACGGCGCCAGCACGTCGAGGTCTCGCGACGCCCAGGCGGCCTCGGGGCCACACGCCTGCGGGCAGATCAGGCCATGATCCCGCCCGTTGGCCGCGACGGCGGCGGGCAGCACGCCGGCCACGGGGCTGAGCGTTCCATCGAGTGCCAGTTCCCCGATGACCGTATAGCCCGCAAGCGCGTCCGGCGGGATGGCGCCGATGGCCGCCATGACGCCGAGCGCGATGGGCAGGTCGTAGTGGCTGCCTTCCTTGGGCAGGTCGGCCGGTGCCAGATTGACGGTGATGCGCTTGGCCGGAAGCGCCAAGCCGGAGGCGATGAGAGCGGCCCGCACCCGCTCGCGCGATTCCGCTACGGCTTTGTCGCCAAGCCCTACGACGGTGAACATCACCGTGCCGTTGGCGATGTGGACCTGAACGTCGACCGGACGGGCTTCGATGCCTTCGAACGCCACCGTCGCCACACGTACGACCATGAAGAGCCTCGCCTGCCAGCCTAAACTGAGACTAGCAGGCGACCCGACGTGGGCAAGCGGCGCGATACTGACGGAGAGTTCACTCCGTCACGAATTCCCCACGCCAAATGGCATGGGGCTGGATCGATTTGCTCAGACTGACTTGTTCTTGTTGTAGACGTCGAGGCAGACGGCGGCGAGCAACACCAAACCCTTGATGACCTGCTGGTAGTCGATGCCGATGCCCATGATCGACATGCCGTTGTTCATCACACCGATGATGAAGGCTCCGATCACCACGCCCGACACCTTGCCGACGCCGCCGGCCGCCGAAGCGCCGCCGATGAAGCAGGCCGCGATGACGTCGAGCTCGAAGCCAAGGCCCCCCTTCGGGGTCGCGGTGTTGAGACGCGCTGCGAAGATCATGCCGGCCAATCCCGCCAGCACGCCCATATTGGCGAAGGTCAGAAAGGTCAGGCGCTCGGTCTTGATGCCCGACAGCTTCGCCGCCTTGGCGTTGCCACCGAGCGCGTAGATGCGACGGCCGATCGTCGTCTTGTTGGTGACGAACCGGTACAGCATCACCAGCACGAACATGATGATCAGCACGTTCGGCAGGCCTCGATAGGAACTCATCTGATAGGCGAAGGCCAGGATCACGAGGCCGATGACGCCGTTGCGGATCAGGAAGGAGCCCATCGCCTCGGCCTTGACGCTGTGATGGAGCTGCACGGTCCGACGACGCCAGCTCATGCCGAGCAGGATCAGCCACAACACGAGCCCGATCAGCACCGAGGTCCAGGGCCCGGCCACATTGGCGATAAAGCCCTTGGAGATCAGCTGAAAGATGTCGGGGAACGGACCGACCGACGCGCCCTGCAACACCGCCAAGGTGAGGCCGCGGAAGACCAGCATGCCGGCCAAGGTGACGATGAAGCTCGGGATACCGAAGTAGGCGACGAAATAGCCCTGCGCCGCCCCAATGATGGCACCGACCACCAGGCAGATCAGCGTCGCCGACACCCAGTCGAGATGATAATTCACCATCAACACGGCCGCGAGCGCACCCACGAAGCCGACGATCGAACCGATCGACAGGTCGATGTGCCCGGCCACGATGATCAGCAACATGCCGAGCGCCATGACGACGACGTAGCTGTTCTGCAGGATGATGTTGGTGAGGTTCAGCGGCTGGAACAGCACGCCGTTGGTCGTGTATTCGAAGAACAACATGATGACCACGAGGGCGATCATCAGGCCGTAATCGCGGAAGCTCGCGGATTTCAGCATGCCGCGCCAGCCGGGCGCGTCGGGGTCGGTCTTGGCCGTCGGAACGGAGCCGGGCGCTGAGGTCATGGTCTTGTTCACCGGGATCTCGGTCATCAGTTCAGCTCCTTCGACCGCATGATCGACCGCATGATGGATTCCTGGCTCGCTTCCGAGCCCTTGAATTCGCCAACGAACCGCCCCTCGTTCATCACGTAGATGCGGTCGCACATGCCGAGGAGCTCGGGCATTTCCGACGAGATCATCAGCACGCCCCGGCCCTGGTCGGCCAGCTCATTGATGATCGAATAAATCTCATATTTGGCGCCGACATCGATACCGCGGGTCGGCTCGTCGAGGATCAGCACCTTGGGCTCGGTGAAGAGCCATTTCGACAGCACGACCTTCTGCTGGTTGCCGCCGCTGAGGTTCACGGTCTGCTGGGTCACGCCAAACGATCGGATGCGCATCTTGGAACGGTAGTCGCTCGCGACCGTGAACTCCTTGTCCTCGTCGATCACCATGGCCGTCGACACGCGGGGAAGGTTCGCCAGCGTGGTGTTCTTGGTGATGTTCTCGTCGAGCACGAGGCCGAGTTGCTTGCGATCCTCGGTCACATAGGCGATCCCGGCATCGATCGCCTTGTTGATGGTGGACACATCGACGTCCACCCCGTCCAGCCGCACGGTGCCGCTGATGTTCTGCCCGTAGGAGCGCCCGAACACGCTCATGGCGAGCTCCGTGCGGCCCGAGCCCATCAGGCCCGCGATGCCGACGATCTCGCCCTTGCGGACCGTCAGGTTGACGTTCTTTACCACCGACCGGTCGGCATGCAGGTGGTGATGCGCGTTCCAGTTCTTTACCTCCATCAGCACGTCGCCGATCTTCGGCTCGCGCGGCGGATAGCGGTGCGCCATGTCGCGCCCGACCATGCCCTGGATGATGCGATCCTCGTTGATGGTCGTGCCATGGCAGTCGAGCGTCTCGACCGTGGTGCCGTCACGCAGGATGGTGATCTGATCGGCCACCTTCGAGATCTCGTTCAGCTTGTGCGAGATCAGGATCGACGAGATGCCCTGCTGCTTGAAGCGCAGCAAAAGCTGCAACAGCGCTTCGCTGTCCTTCTCGGACAAGCTCGCGGTGGGCTCGTCGAGGATCAGCAGCTTGACCTTCTTGGATAAGGCCTTGGCGATTTCGACGAGCTGCTGCTTGCCGACGCCGATGTTGGTGATCAGCGTTTCCGGGTTTTCGGCGAGGCCGACGGTGGCCAGCAGCTCGCGGGTGCGGGCAAAGGCGCGGTCCCAGTCGATAACGCCGAAACGCGATGTTTCGTTGCCGAGGAAGATGTTCTCGGCGATCGACAGGAGCGGCACCAGCGCCAGCTCCTGATGGATGATGATGATGCCGACATGCTCGCTTTCGGAGATGTCGCGGAATTTCGACAGGTTGCCTTCGTAGAAGATGTCACCGTCGTAGGTCCCATGCGGGTAGACGCCGCTGAGCACCTTCATGAGCGTCGACTTCCCGGCGCCGTTCTCGCCCACCAGTGCGTGGATCTCGCCTGGCTGAACCTTCAAGTTGACGTTATCCAGCGCCTTGACGCCCGGAAACGTCTTGGTGATCCCCCGCATCTCGAGGATGGCCGCCATGCTGTCCCGCCCTAAATTATTGGTCCCGCTTGCGGGGAAGCGGGAACCGACCCTGAGGCCGGTTCCCGCAAGAAGTCTTACTTGAACTGATCGGCCTTGTAATAGCCCGTGTCGATCAGCGCCGGCTTCCAGTTGGCCTTGGTGACCACGACCGGGGTCAGCAGGTAGGACGGAACGACCTTTTTGCCGTTGTTGTAGGTCTTGGTGTCGTTGACCTCGGGGGTCTTGCCCCCTTCAAGCGCGTCCACCATGGCGATCGTCACCTTGGCGAGGTCGCGCGTGTCCTTGAAGATCGAGGAATATTGCTCGCCCGCGATGATCGACTTCACCGACTGGACTTCGCAATCCTGGCCCGACACGTAGGGGATCTTCATGTCGCCCGAGCCGTAGCCCACGCCCTTCAGCGACGAGATGATGCCGATCGACAAGCCGTCATAGGGCGACAGCACGGCGTCGAGCTTCTTGTTGCCGTAGTAAGCGGACAGCAGGTTATCCATGCGGGCCTGGGCCACGGCCGGATCCCAACGCAGGGTCGACACCTTGTCCATGCCCATCTGGCCCGACTGGACGACGAGCTTCTTCGAGTCGAGGTAAGGCTTCAGCACCGACATGGCGCCGTCGTAGAAGAAGAAGGCGTTGTTGTCGTCGGGCGAACCGCCGAACAGCTCGATGTTGAACGGACCCTTGCCGTCCTTCAAGCCGAGCGCGTCGACCAGCGAGGTCGCCTGCAGGACGCCGACCTTGAAGTTATCGAAGGTGGCGTAATAGTCGACGTTCGCCGAGCCCTTGATGAGGCGATCATAGGCGATGACCTTGACGCCCTTGTCGGCAGCCTTCTGCAGCACGTCCGTCAGCGTCGTGCCGTCGATCGAAGCAACCACGAGCACCTTGGCGCCCTTGGTGACCATGTTCTCGATCTGGGCGAGCTGGTTCGGGATGTCGTCGTCGGCGTATTGCAGGTCCGGGTTGTAACCCTTGGCCTTCAGCTGAGCCACGATGTTGTTGCCGTCGTCGATCCAACGCGCCGAGGACTTCGTCGGCATCGCAACGCCGATCATGTCGCCGCTGGCCGCCATGGCCGGCGACAGCGCGAGGCCGGCCAGGGCCGTGGCGCCGAGCGCGATGCCGGTAAACTTACGCTTGGTGATCATTCGAATCTCCCCATCCATCCGCATACGTGTCGCGAGGTCCGGCGCGCGTCGCATGTTCTCGTTGTTGTTGGTTGTTTCTTGGATCCGGCCCTTCCCTGCGCGCCAGCGTCTTGCACGTCAAGTGACATTGGCTGGCCATTCTGGCCCCGCCAAGTCGCCGACTGTTGAAGTCTTCCGGTATAACTGTCAAATGCCATCGGCGTACTGCGCCATATCGTTTCCGGTATAGTTCACAGATGCCACCCCACCATGGCGAAACCCCGGGTTCCATCGGCCGCGAAGCGCACTGAAACGGCCGCCGGTGAACCCTTGCTCGAGGGGTTCCTTCGCGCCGGGCTGAAGATCAATCACATGCGCATGCTGATCGCTCTCGAGGCCAACGGGCAGGTCAGCACGGCGGCGCACCTGCTCAACATTTCGCAGCCGGCCGCCTCGCGGATGATCTCGGAAATCGAGGACCTGCTGCAAGTCCCGATCTGCGAGCGGCTGTCGCGCGGCATCGCGCTGACGGCCTACGGCAAGGCCCTGGCGCGGCGGGCCCGGACGGTGTTGCTGGAATTGCGGGAAGCGGAACGCGAGATCGGCGAGCTGCGCACCGGGCGCGGCGGCCGTGTGTCACTCGGCACCGTGACGGCGCCCTCGATCAATCTGGCGGTGCCGGCCATCAAACGCATCCGCGAGCTGTTCCCGAAGATCGAGATCAACATCGAGGTGGCCACGAGCGCCGACCTCGCTGGGGCGCTGCTGGCGTCACGCTACGATTTCTATATCGGCCGGATCCCGGACGACCTGAACCCCCGCCTGTTCGACAGCCGCCAGATCGGTGTCGAGCGGGCCTGCCTCGTGGTGCGGCGCGGACACCCGTTGATGCGGCACGCCCGGGTGCCGATCGAAGATCTCACGACCTTCGACTGGGTGTTCCAGCCGACGGGCTCGCTGCTGCGGCGCACCCTCGAGGGCATCTTCGTGTCGCGCGGCATCCCCTTGCCGGACCGCATCCTCAACACGTCGTCCTCGTTCCTGACGCTCGTCATGGTGGCCCAGACGGATGCGATTGCGCCGATCGCGACCGATGTGGCGAGCTTCGTCAACAGCGCCGACGGCCTGGCGGGCGCCATCGACGTGCTGCCGACCGACTTCAACATCGATCTGCAGCCCTACAGCCTCATCACGGCCCGCAACCGCGCCCTGTCGCCCGCCGCCCAGATGCTGCACGACTTCATCCTGGAACAGACCGAGGCGTGAGGACTTGCCCGAGCCGGTCGGCGCATGGGATGGAGCCCCCTGCAACGGAGTTCCAGCATGGCCCCCTACACAATTGCGGTGATCGGCGTCGGCAAGATCGCCCAGGACCAGCATCTGCCGGTGATCGGCAAGAACCCCGATTTCCAGCTCGTGGGCGTGGTCAGCGGACGCGGCCTGTCTGTCGGGGGCGTGCCGACCTTCCGCACCGCGGCCGAACTCTACGCCGCCCTGCCAGACCTCGACGCGGTGGCGATCTGCACGCCGCCGAACGTCCGGCACGCCCTCGCCCGCGAAGCGCTCGACGCCGGGGTGCACGTGTTGCTCGAAAAGCCACCCTTCCCGACCACGCGCGAACTGGTCGACATCGGCGACTACGCGGCCCGCAAGGATCGGGTCGTCTTCACGACCTGGCATTCGCAATATAACGCCGCCGTCGAGGAAACCCGCAAGCGCCTCGCGGGCCAAAAGCTCAAGAGCCTTGCCATCACCTGGAAGGAGGATGTGCGTCGCTGGCATCCCGGCCAGGAGTGGATCTGGGAGGTCGGCGGCTTCGGCGTCTTCGATCCCGGCATCAATGCCTTGTCGATCCTGACAGCCATCATGCCCCAGCCAATCTTCGTGAAGAGCGCCCGGCTGGTGACGCCGAGCAACAAGGCGATGCCGATCGCGGCCGATGTGGTGTTCTGGAGCGATGCCGAAGCGGAGCCCGGCACGGGACAACTGACGGCCGCCTTCGATTGGCGGCAGGAAGGGCCGCAAAGCTGGGATTACCGGATCGAGACCGCCGACGGCACGGTGCTCGACCTGACGCTTGGCGGCTCGAAGCTCGCAGTCGATGGCACCGTGGTGGTCGAGGCCCCCTCGGCCGAGTACGAAGGCATCTACGAGCGCTTCGCCGGCCTCCTGGGCCGCCGCGAAAGCGTTCTCGATGCGGCGCCGTTCCAACTCGTAGCCGACGCCTTCATGGTGGGGCGACGCGAGGACACCGACGCCTTCGTGGACTAAGCCTTCAACCGAGGATCGCAGCGAGGCGCAGGCGGGCAATCCGCTCGATCTGCGCCAGCGCCGCATCGCGCTCGTCCGTCGGCGCATGGGCGATCCGCGCTTCGAACGCCTGCAGGATGTCGGCTTTGCCGAGGCCCTTCACGGCGATGATGAACGGGAAGCCGAAGCGCGCCCGATAGGCGGCATTCAGCGCCGTGAAGCGGCGGCGTTCATCGGGGCTGAGCCGGTCGAGCCCGGCGGACGCTTGCTCGCCTGCCGAATCGGCCGTGACATCGCCCGCCAGCGCGAGCTTGCCGGCGAGGTCCGGGTGGGCGGCGATCAAGGCGTCCTGGGCGGCCGGCGACAGCGCCCGCATCTGCGCCACCAGGGCGGCATGCAAACCGTCGAGGCTGTCCTCCCCGGGCCCGATGCCGGCCCCGTAGGCCCGCTCGGCGATGATGGGCGTGTGTTCGAAGACGCCGCCAAAGAGTTCGTTGAAGAGCGCCGGGCCCATCTGGCTCGGCTGATAGCCGCCGGTCGGCGGATGCCGGCGCACCCAGTGCCGAGCGATCGCAAGGCGGGTCGTGACCCAGGCTCCCTCGTGGGACTGCACATAATCGAGGAAGCGCGCCAGGGCGGCCGCCCGACCGGGACGCCCCACAAGGCGGCAATGCAGCCCGACCGACATCATGCCGCCATGCCCCCCCGCCCCCTCGCGGTAGAGCACGTCGAAGCTGTCCTTCAGGTAGCTGAAGAAATGGTCGCCCGTGTTGAACCCCTGCGGGGTCGCGAAGCGCATGTCATTGGCGTCGAGCGTATAGGGCACGATCAGTTGTTGCCGGCCGGCGATCCGCTGCCAGTAAGGCAATTCGTCCGCATAGGTGTCGGCGAGGTATAGGAAGCCGCCTTCCTGCGCGCCGAGCCGCAGCGTGTTGGCCGAGGTGCGCCCTTGATAAAGACCGAGCGGCCGCGCGCCCGTCACGGCCTCGTGGATGCCGATTGCCGCATCGAGATCGGCGCGCTCGGCCTCGGGCGTGTGGTCGCGGTAGTCGATCCATTTCAGCCCGTGGGTGGCGATCTCCCATCCTGCCTCGTTCATGGCCGCGACCGCTTCCGGATGGCGCGCCATGGCGCTCGCGACGCCGAACACCGTTACCGGCATGCCGCGCTCGGTGAACATCCGCCACAAGCGCCAGAAGCCGACCCGCGACCCGTATTCGTAGATCGATTCCATGTTGACGTGCCGCTGCCCCGACCAGGGCTGCGCACCGACGATCTCGGACAAGAACGCTTCCGAAGCAGCGTCGCCGTGCAGGATGTTGTTCTCGCCGCCTTCCTCGTAATTGACGACGAACTGCACCGCCAACCGCTTGCCGTCGGGCCAGTCCGGCCGGGGCGGCGTCCGGCCGTAGCCGACCATGTCGCGCGGATAGGGCTGGTCGAGATCGAACATCGGGCGGATCAGCTCCCGCGATAGGTGGAGAAGCTCCAGGGGGAAACCAGGAGCGGCACGTGATAGTGGCCCTGCGGATCGGCGATGCCGAAGCGGATCGGCACCACATCCAGGAAGGCCGGCTCCGGCAAAACGACGCCCTGCTGACGGAAATAATCGCCCACATGGAACGCGAGCTCATAAAGGCCGGGCTGCAACGCTTCGCCCCCGAGCAGGGGCGCATCCGTGCGCCCGTCCGCATTGGTCACCGTTTGCAGCAGGACGGTCCGGTGCCGACCGTCACTGAACCGCGACAGCACCAGGGCAACACCGGCGGCGGGCCGCCCGCTCGCCGTGTCGAGAACATGCGTGGACAAACGAGGCATGGCAACGATCGGTTGAGGAAGAGCCGCAGCTCGGATCGGGGCAGATTGGACCATCATCGAGACTGCCGTCGCACCGCACAAGCCACAACCAAGTGGTCTCCAGCGCTGGCGGCGCGCAAGGTCGACCACCAGCGCTCGGTGAGGGCGACGAGTCTTCCGGCGCGTGTCCTAGATCAGGAACAACGCCATCAGGACGATCACCCCCGCCACAACAATCGTTCCCCATCGGGCCGCGGCCGTGAAGCCACGGTAGGTACGCTCATGCTCGGGGTAATCCATGTACCCGCCCGTCATGGGCATCTGTTCGACGTCGGTCATCCGCTTCCTCCCGAGAAACGCTTGCCCAAGGGTCAGGCCGTGGCGGCGCCACGGCCCGACGGCTTCAGCCCTGCTTGCCGGCCTTGGCCGACTTGGCGCGCTCGAGGCCGGCGATCACCAGTTGCTTGGCCTCTTCGGCATCGCACCAACGCACGATCTTCACCCACTTGCCGGGCTCGAGATCCTTGTAATGGGTGAAAAAATGCTCGATCTGCTCCAAGGTGATGTCCGGCAAATCCTTGTAGTTCTTCACATTCTCGTAGCGCCGCGTCAGCTTGGTGGTGGGCACCGCGATGATCTTTTCGTCACCGCCGGCCTCATCCTCCATCATCAACGCTCCGACGATCCGGCAGGCCATGACGGCGCCCGGGATGATGGCGCGGGTGTTGGCCACGATCACGTCGCACGGGTCGCCGTCGTCCGACAGCGTATGCGGGATGAACCCGTAATTCCCCGGATAGCGCATCGCCGTATAAAGGAAGCGGTCCACCATCAGGGCGCCCGATTCTTTGTCCATCTCGTACTTGATCGGCTCACCGCCGATCGGCACCTCGATGACGACGTTGACTTCTTCGGGCGGGTTCTTGCCGGAAGAGACGGCGTCAAGGTTCATGGGGACCTCCCGTTGTGACATCGGGCCGCTGGGGCCTCTGCACGGCACAATAGACAATTGACCTCGAAAGGCGAGCCGGCAAACGCGAGCGACCCGGCGTCGTGGTTAGCGTCAAACATTGACAGCGGACCCCCGAGGCCGTAGCAGAACCGCAACTCCGCGGGCTCAGCGCGCCGGAGCCGAAGCCCATGGGCCCTAAGGTTCCTGGCAACGCACCCGCGATCTCCTCTCACTCAAGAGACGTGATCTGTCGGCCGCGGCACCTTCCAGGTGACGCGGCACAGGAGGGCGCGTTCCTCACAACGCCAACCGCGAGGACGCGATGACAAAGCGCGCAGAAGCCAAGTACAAGATCGACCGCCGTCTCGGCCAGAACATCTGGGGCCGTCCGAAGAGCCCGGTGAACCGCCGCGAATACGGCCCCGGCCAGCACGGCCAACGCCGCAAGGGCAAGCCCACCGACTTCGGCACGCAGCTGAAGGCCAAGCAGAAGCTGAAGGGCTACTACGGCAACATTTCGGAAAAGCAGTTCCGCAAGTATTATGCGGAAGCCATCCGTCAGAAAGGCGACTCGAGCCAGAACCTCGTCGGCCTGCTGGAGCGGCGCCTCGACGCCGTGGTGTATCGCTGCAAGTTCGTCGCCACGGTCTTTGCGGCTCGCCAGTTCGTCAACCACGGCCACATCCGGGTCAACGGCCGCCGCGTCAACATCGCGTCCTATCAAGTGAAGGTCGGCGACGTGATCGAGGTGAAGGATACCTCGAAGCAACTCGCCGTCGTGATCGAGGCCGGCCAGCTCGGTGAGCGCGACGTGCCCGATTATTTCGATATCGATGCCGCCAAGTTCACGGCCAAGATGACCCGCATTCCCGGCCTCACAGAAGTGCCCTATCCGGTGCACATGGAGCCGAACCTGGTCATCGAGTTTTATTCGCGCTGACGATCGGCATCCATCAACACAAAAAGGCCCGGAGCGAAGGATCGCTCCGGGCCTTTTTTGTTTTTCAAACCTGTGGACCAATCAGAAAATCGCGGCGGCTCCGACCAGAACCCAGGCCATCAGGGCGCCGGCGGCGTAAAAGGTCATGCGATCCATGGGACTTAGCTCCAGAATGTCTGCGTCTTTGCACCATCAATGCTGGAGTTAGGGAAAGGTTCACGCTTTTCTGCTTGACCCAGCGGTGAGCATCGGGGGTGCGTAGCGAAACATTTGCCGAAGCCTCTTGCGGATGAGAACAAAACCGGTACATTGAGCCCCGTTGCGGCGTCCCGCTGCCCATGTCACAAAAGGTGCTGACCGATGGCCCAGGCTGATCTTCGCCTCGTGGAAGGAACCTCCGTGGACAAGACAAAGGCGCTCGACGCGGCGCTCTCGCAGATCGAGCGCGCCTTCGGCAAGGGCTCGATCATGCGCCTTGGCAAGAACCAGAAGGCGGTCGAGATCGAGACGATCCCCACCGGCTCGCTCGGGCTCGACATCGCGCTCGGCGTCGGCGGCTTGCCGCGTGGCCGGGTGATCGAAATCTATGGTCCCGAGTCGTCCGGCAAGACCACCCTGACGCTGCACGTCATCGCGGAAGCGCAGAAGCGCGGCGGTGTTTGCGCCTTTGTGGATGCCGAGCATGCGCTCGATCCGGTTTATGCCCGCAAGCTCGGCGTCAACCTCGAGGACCTGCTGATCTCGCAGCCCGACACGGGCGAGCAGGCACTCGAGATCACCGACACGCTGGTGCGGTCCGGCGCCGTGGACGTGCTGGTGGTGGATTCGGTGGCGGCCCTGACGCCGCGTGCCGAAATCGAAGGCGAGATGGGCGATGTGCAGCCCGGCCTGCAGGCGCGCCTGATGAGCCAGGCCCTGCGCAAGCTGACGGCCTCGATCTCCCGTTCCAACACCATGGTGATCTTCATCAACCAGATCCGCATGAAGATCGGTGTGATGTACGGTTCGCCCGAAACAACGACGGGCGGCAACGCCCTGAAGTTCTACGCCTCGGTCCGCCTCGACATCCGCCGCATCGGCGCCATCAAGGATCGCGACGAAGTGCTGGGAAACTCGACCCGGGTCAAGGTTGTGAAGAACAAGGTGGCACCGCCCTTCAAGGAGGTCGAATTCGACATCATGTATGGCGAAGGCGTGTCGAAGATCGGCGAGTTAATCGATCTCGGCGTCAAGGCCGGCGTGGTGGAAAAGTCGGGCGCCTGGTTCTCTTATGACAGCCAGCGCCTGGGCCAGGGTCGCGAGAACTCGAAGGGCTTCCTCAAGGCCAATCCGGAGATCGCGGCCAAGATCGAGGCCGCGGTGCGCCAAAATGCCGGCCTCATCGCCGACCGCATCTTGGGGACGCCCGAGGCTGAGGACGATGGCGAGCCGTAAGGGCTGCGACGCCTGATGCCATTCCGATCGATGCCCGGCTTCGCGCCGGGCATCGTCGTTTCAGACGTCGATCACGCGAAGTCGATCAACAGCGCCAGCGAGGTGATCAACAGGGACAACAGGGTCAACAGCATGCCGCCGCCCCGGCAGGCGAACATCGGAGCGGAGCCGGGTGCCGCGAACAGGCCAAACGGATGCAGCACGCGCCCGATCAGCAGCATCAGCAGCACCGTCATCACCAGGCCGTGACCGCCACCGCCGCCCTCGAGAAGAGCGATCAGCACCAGGCCGATCGGCACGTATTCGCCGAAATTACCCTGCGAGCGCACGCGCTTCTGGAGAACTGGGTTGCCGCTGTCCCCTTCGAGCGTGTTGAAGGTGGTGCGGGAGATCATCACCCAGGCGGTCAGGCCTACATAGATCAGGCCGAACAGGCCTGCGAAGGTGGCGGTGGTGGTTGGAAACAGCATGCGGGCCTCTCGGGAGGGAGCGCGGCTGACGCGAAGGCGTCAAGGCAGCACAATGCATGTAGGCGCGGTGCGCCAAAGGTATAGGCCTCCGAGGTCCCGCTGCCGCCTTTGCTCGACAGCGCCGGGCACCCTCGTTAGACAGGCTCCAGCGCTTTCCCCGGATCGTCCAGGTTCTTCGACATCGCGCGCTGCGCCTGGACGCGCCACGACATCGAAGTTTCCGAGTTCCCCATGAGCAGCGTCAACGCGATCCGGTCGACCTTCCTGAACTTTTTCCGCGATGCCGGCCACGAGATCGTGCCGTCGAGCTCCCTCGTCCCTCGCAACGACCCGACGTTGATGTTCACCAATGCCGGGATGGTGCAGTTCAAGAATGTCTTCACCGGCGTCGAAAAGCGCCCCTACAACCGCGCGACCACGTCTCAGAAATGCGTGCGGGCCGGTGGCAAGCACAACGACCTCGACAACGTCGGCTATACGGCGCGCCACCACACCTTTTTCGAAATGCTGGGCAACTTCTCGTTCGGCGATTATTTCAAGGCCGACGCCATCGAGCTCGCCTGGACGCTGATCACGAAGCAGTTCGACCTGCCGAAGGACCGCCTGCTCGTCACGGTCTACCATGACGATGACGAGGCCTTCGACTTGTGGCGGAAGATCGCCGGCTTCCCGGAATCGAAGATCATCCGCATCCCGACCTCCGATAATTTCTGGGCGATGGGCGACACGGGCCCCTGCGGGCCTTGTTCGGAAATCTTCTTCGACCAGGGCGACAAGCTGTGGGGTGGGCCGCCCGGCAGCGCCGATGAGGATGGCGACCGGTTCCTGGAGTTCTGGAACCTCGTCTTCATGCAATACGAGCAGGTGACGCCCGGCGACCGCTCGCCCCTGCCCCGCCCCTCGATCGACACCGGCATGGGCCTCGAGCGGATGGCCGCGATCCTGCAGGGCGTGCCGTCGAACTACGGCACCGACATGATGCGTCGGCTGATCGAGACCGTGGCCCAGTTGACCGGCGTCGACCCGGACGGGCCGCAGGCTGCAAGTCACCGCATCATCGCGGACCACCTGCGCGCATCCTCGTTCCTGGTGGCCGACGGCGTCGATCCCTCCAACGAGGGTCGCGGCTATGTGCTTCGCCGCATCATGCGGCGCGCGATGCGCCACGCGCAGTTGCTTGGCGCGCGCGAGCCGCTGATGTGGCGGCTCGTGCCCGGGCTGGTGCGCGAGATGGGGCAGGCCTTTCCCGAGCTTGTCGCAGCCGAAGAGCGCATCGCCGAGATCCTGCGCCTGGAGGAAACCCGCTTCCGGGTGACGCTCGCCCGCGGCCTTTCCATGCTGGAGGACGAAACCCGCACGCTGACCCCTGGCGCCACCTTGTCGGGCGACGTGGCGTTCCGGCTTTACGACACGTTCGGCTTTCCGCTCGATCTGACCCAGGAGGCCCTGCGGGCCCGCGAAATCAAGGTGGACGATGCAGGCTTCGCCAGCGCCATGGCACGCCAGAAGGCAGACGCCCGCAAGGCCTGGTCGGGGTCCGGCGAGGCCGCCACGGAAACGGTGTGGTTTGGTTTGAAGGAAGACGTCGGCGCCACGGAGTTCCTCGGTTACGGCACTGAGACGGCGGAGGGTGTGATCACGGCATTGGTGCGTGACGGCCAACCGGTCGAGGCGTTGTCGGCCGGCGAGAACGGCTTCGCGCTCCTCAACCAGACCCCCTTCTACGCCGAATCGGGTGGCCAGCTCGGCGATACAGGCACCATCACGGGCCCCGGTCTACGAGTGCGCGTCACCGACACGCGGAAGAAGCTTGGCGACCTTTTCGTCCATGCCGTAACGGTTGAGGATGGCAGGCTTGCCAAGAGAGCCGCCGTCGAGCTCGCAGTCGATCATGCCCGCCGCGGTGCCATCCGGGCCAATCATTCGGCCACCCACCTGCTGCACGAAGCGCTGCGGCAGGTGCTCGGGCCCCATGTGGCCCAAAAAGGTTCGCTCGTGGGCCCCGAGCGGTTGCGCTTCGACTTCTCACACCAGAAGCCGATGACCGACGCCGAGCTCGAGGCCGTCGAGAACCTGGCCAATGCGGTCGTGCTGCGCAACGAGCCGGTGGTGACGCGACTGATGGGGATCGACGAAGCCCGGGCCAGCGGCGCCCGTGCGCTGTTCGGCGAAAAATACGGCGACGAGGTGCGGGTCGTCTCGATGGGCACCGTCGAGAACGAAGGCGGCGGCGCCAAGCCCTATTCGATCGAGCTCTGCGGCGGCACCCATGCGAGCCGCACCGGCAATATCGGACTGGTGACGCTTGTGGGCGAGAGCGCCGTTTCGGCGGGCGTGCGACGTCTCGAGGCGAAGACCGGCGACGCGGCCCGCCAGCACCTCAATGCGGAATCGCGGCGCCTGCAACAGGCTGCGGCATTGCTGAAGGCCCCGGCCGACACGGTTCCGGAGCGGCTCGCGACGCTGGTCGAAGAACGCCGCCGGCTCGAGCGCGACCTGGGCGAGGCCCGCAAGCGCCTCGCGATGGGTGGCGGCGGCACGGACACCCCGGCGGCCCGCGACGTCGCGGGGGTCGGGTTCTTCGCCCGTGCCGTCACAGGCGTCGAGATGAAAGACCTGAAGGGCCTGGCAGACGAGGCCAAGGGCAGTCTCGGCTCCGGCATCGTGGCCATCGTGGGCGTTGGCGCGGACGGCAAGGCCGGCGTAGTGGTATCGGTCACCAAGGATCTGGTGGGGCGCTTCAACGCGGTCGATTTCGTGCGCGTCGGCTCGGAGGCGCTCGGCGGCAAAGGCGGGGGTGGCCGTCCGGACATGGCTCAGGCGGGCGGCCCGAACGGAGCGGCGGCCGAGGCGGCCCTCGAGGCGATCGGCAAAGCCCTCGAACAGGCCGCGACCGCAACCGCGGCGTGACGATCATCTGGAACTCAGGTCGGGTTTGGCCGTTGCTTCCAAGTCAGGGGTGAGACGAGGCGTCGCATCCCGAAAGGCTCAGGGGCCGCGGCTTCGTCGCGGACGCATCGGGAACACGGCGATGAACTTCGGCAATCTTCTTCACTGGGCCCTGATCTTTCTGGTGATCGCCCTTGTGGCCGGCGTGCTTGGCTTCGGCGGGTTGGCCGGCACGGCGATGAGCGCGGCCCATCTCGTGTTCTACGTGGCGATCGTGCTGCTCGTGATCTCCCTCATCTTTGGGCTTATGCGCCGCGGCGCTTGATCCTGCCATCGTCGACCCACACGAAATGAAGCCGCCTTCGGGCGGCTTTTTCGTTGGTGTTCAGCGCTGACAGGCCGCGCAGAAGAATGTCGACCGGCCGCTTTGTACGATACGGGCGATGGTGCCGGCGCACCCCGGGGTGCAGCAGGCCGCACCTTCCCGATCATAGGCGCGAAAGCCGTGCTGGAAGGTGCCCAGCGTTTGATCGGGGCGCCGGTAATCCCTCAATGTCGATCCGCCCGCCAGAATGGCGTCTTCCAGCACCGCCCGGATGGCGGCTGCGAGCGTCACGGCGCGCGGCGTCGGTCGGCCGTCAGCCCGCACCAGGGTTCCAGCGGCACGGCGGGGCGACAGGCCGGAGCGGTGCAGCGCCTCGCAGACGTAGATGTTGCCCAAGCCTGCGATCAGCGTCTGGTCGAGCAACGCCGCCTTTAAAGGCGCAGCCTTGCGATGCAGCAGTGTCGCCAGCACGACGGCGTCGAAATCGGGGCCGAGCGGCTCGACCCCGATATGCCGGAACAAGGGGTGATCGGCCAGCGCCTCAGATGCCACGAGCGTCATGAAGCCGAACCGCCGCGGATCGTTGTAGGTAACGCGCGCTCCGTCACCCAGGTGCAGCACCACATGGTCGTGCCGCGTGTCGCGGCTGCGCTCGTGGTAGTAGCCGCCCGGCGTGGCCTCGAGTTCGGCCCGCTCGATCCGGAACGAGCCCGTCATGCCGAGGTGCATGGCCAGCACGACTCCGTCGTCGAGATCGGCCAGGATGTATTTGGCCCGGCGCCGAACGCCCCCGATGATGCGGCCGGTCAACCGTGCGGCGAAATCCTCCGGGAACGGGAAGCGCAGGCCGGCACGGTTCTGCTCCACGGCCTGAAGGGTCGCGCCCGTGAGGGTCGGAGCAAGGCCGCGGACGACGGTTTCAACTTCGGGGAGTTCAGGCATGCGACCGAGATAACCATTGCGGGGCCTCCCCGCACCGTTTGATTAGCGGTGTCGATCCTCTATGGTCCGGCCGCGACAGCAGGATGGATCGATGCCCCCCGAACGCATGAGAAACGGCCAGAATACCACGCATTTCGGCTACACCGACGTGGCGCTCGGCGAAAAGCAGGGCTTGGTCGACGACGTTTTTCACAAGGTGGCAAGTCGCTACGACGTGATGAACGACCTGATGTCGGGCGGCCTGCACCGGGCCTGGAAGGACGTGCTGGTTTCGAAAGTCAAACCGTCGCGCACGCGGGCATTCCGTCACCTCGACGTGGCGGGCGGCACCGGCGACGTGGCGTTCCGTGTGGCGCGGGCCGGCGGGCCTCAGACTGCCGTCACCGTGCTGGACATCAACCCCGACATGCTGGCGGTAGGCCAGGACCGGGTCGGCAAACAGCGCGGCATCCAGGGGCCTCTCGACTTCGTCGAAGGCAATGCCGAGGCGCTGCCGCTCGAGGATAACAGCTACGATTGCTACACCATCGCCTTCGGCATCCGAAACGTGCCGCGCATCGACCGCGCGCTGGCGGAAGCCCATCGGGTGCTGAAGCGCGGCGGCCATTTTCTTTGTCTCGAATTCTCCGACGTCGACGTGCCGGGCCTCGACAAGGTGTATGACGCCTTCTCGTTTAAGGTGATCCCGCATATCGGCCGCATGGTCACGGGTGACGGCGAGCCCTATCGCTACCTGGTCGAATCGATCCGCAAGTTCCCGACCGCCGATTACTTCGCCGACCTCATCGGCGATGCCGGGTTCCGCAACGTGTCCTTCACGCGCCTGTCGGGCGGCATCGTGGCGATCCATTCGGCCTGGAAGCTTTGATGCTTCTCAGCCCGGTCAACCTCGGCCATGTGGGTCGGCTGATCCGTGCCGGCTGGGTGCTGGCGCGGGAAGGTGTCTTCTCGGGCGTCGATCCCCGCGCCGTGCCGGTGGAGGCCCGGCTGCCGCTGGCCGTGGCCCGCATGATCGCAAGGCCCAACGTGCGGGGCGGCGTGGCGCGCCTGCCGGCCGCCATCACCCGGCTCGGACCGTCCTACATCAAGCTCGGCCAGTTCCTGGCCACCCGGCCCGACGTGGTCGGCGCCGCCGCCGTGAAGGAACTCGAGTCGCTGCGCGACCGGGTCGCACCCTTCCCGCAGGAGGTTGCGGTCGCAACCGTCGAGGCCGCCTTCGGCAAGCCGATCACAGCTTTGTTCTCGGAATTCTCGCAACCCGTCGCGGCCGCCTCCATCGCCCAGGTGCATCGCGCCCGGGTGGCGGGCGATGGCCGCGAGGTCGCGGTCAAGGTGGCCCGTCCCGGCGTCGCCCGGCGGTTCCGGCGCGACCTGTCCGACATGGCCTTCGCGGCCCGCGTGGCCGAGCGCTGGCTCGCCGACGCGCGTCGGTTGAAGCCGACCGAGGTGGTCGACACGCTGGCGCGGTCCGTCACCATGGAGATGGACTTTCGCATCGAGGCCGCCGCTGCGTCCGAATTCGCCGACAACGCAGCCGAGGATCCGGATTTCCGGGTGCCGTCCATCGACTGGACGCTGACGGCCAAGGACGTGCTGACCCTCGACTGGGTGCAGGGCACGTCGTTGTCGAACATTCCCGCCCTCGAGGCGCGCGGCGTCGATCTGGCCGACATCGGCCGCATCGTCATCCAGAGCTTCCTGCGCCATGCGGTGCGGGACGGCTTCTTTCATGCCGACATGCACCAGGGCAATCTGTTCGTCGACCACGACGGGCGGCTCGTCGCGGTCGATTTCGGCATCATGGGGCGGCTCGGCGCCAAGGAGCGCCGCTTCCTGGCCGAGATCCTCTACGGCTTCATCACGCGCGACTATGCCCGGGTGGCCGAGGTGCACATCGAGGCCGGCTATGTGCCGCGCAAGCACCGGGTGGCCGACTTCGCCCAGGCGATCCGCGCCATCGGCGAGCCGATCCATTCGCGCACGGCCGACCAGATCTCGATGGCCAACCTGCTGACGCTGCTGTTCGAGATCACCGCCCTGTTCGACATGCGGACCCGCACCGAACTGGTGATGCTGCAAAAGACCATGGTGGTGGTCGAGGGCGTCGCCCGCTCGCTCGACCCCAAGCTGAACCTGTGGGCCACCTCGGAACCCGTGGTGCGCACCTGGATCGAGGAGAACCTCGGCCCCGCCGGCAAGCTGCAGGATCTCGGCTCTGGCCTGGCGTCGTTGTGGAGCGCCAGCCTGGCCTTGCCGGACCTGATGCTGCGGGGCGAACGCATCCTCGGCCGGCTCGAGGATGCGGCCGAACACGGCATCGGGCTGTCGGGCGAGACCGTCGAGGGCTTGGCCCAGGCCCAGATGCGGCGCATCCGCTGGCTGACGCTGGCGCTCTGGATCATCGCCTTCGTGCTGATGTTCAAGGTGGTGCTGTAGCGTCAGGCATGGTGGAGGGTTCGTAAAAAGCGGGGATGACCCAGAGTTTCGACGACCGACTTAACCTTTGGACAAGACGCCGCACGTTAGGGTCTCAATGTTTTGAGAGACTTAACGATGGATTTTGGGATTTCCCTACAAAGTCTCTTTTTGTCGGATGTCGCGGCCTTCATGTCCGGCGCCCTGGCGACCGCAGCCATGTTCGGGGCTCGCTACCGGCGGCGGGCCGCCGCCGCCGCCTCGCACCGCAACGATGCCCGCCCGGGCTGGCTCGAACACGGCCCTGACGGCATCCTGGTGTTCGATGCGGCGCTGTCGTGCACCTTCGCGTCGGCGTCGATGGTGCGGCTGCTTGGCGAAGAGGCCGAAACCTACATCGGGCAGACGCTGGACGACCTCGTCGGCGAGGAACAGGTTGCGGCCGGAGAAGCCGTGGCGCGTGTGCGGGCAGGACGGCCCGGTGCCGAAACGCTGTTCCGCACCACGCGGCCGACCGGCGAACCCCTGTGGGTCGAGATGCGGATTCGCGCCGCGCCGACCGACGGCACCATCATCGCGTCGCTGCGCGACATCTCCACCCGGAAAACCGCCGAACTCGCGCTGCGGGTCGCGAACCTCGAGCTGAATCGACTGGCCGGCAGCGACGGCCTGACAGACCTCGCCAATCGCAGACGGTTCGACCAGGCGCTCGAAGGGGAATGTCGTCGCGCCTCGCGCAACAACACGCCCGTGTCGCTGCTGTTGATCGACGTCGACCGGTTCAAGGCTTTCAACGACCATTACGGCCATCAGGCCGGCGACACGTGCCTGAAGTTGATTGCCGGCACCTTGCAGGCCACGGCGGCGCGGACGAGCGATGTGGTGGCCCGCTTCGGCGGTGAGGAATTCGCCCTGCTGCTGCCCGGCCTCGACGAGCGCGCCGCCGCCACGATGGCGGCCGAGGCGCATGCCGCCGTGCTGGCGCTGAGCAGGCCGCATGTCCGCAACCCGGACGCCGGCGGCATCGTGACGGTGAGCGTGGGCTGTGCCACCGTTCAGCCGACGCCCGACACCTTCAAAGACATCGGCGGTACGCTGATCGCTGCGGCCGATCGGGCGCTTTACGATGCCAAGCGCCTCGGTCGCAATCGCGTCGTGGCGCCGGCCCTGCAAGAAGAAGCCGAGCGGGAAGCCGAATGGAGCGCCGCCGCGGATGCCCGGCTCGGGCGTCTCGACGCCCTGCGGAGCCTTGGGGCGCTGCGGGAAACCCCGAGCCTCAACCGGATCGCCCGCATGGCCACGATGCTGTTGGGCCTTCCGGGCGCCTTCATCACGGTTCTCGACCACGATGGCGTCGTGGTGGTGGGCCATCACGGCATGGGGGATGGGCCGAACGCGCCACCGCAGGCGCTTTGCGAAACCCTGGTGGGCGCCCGCCGTCCGGTGGTGGTGCGCGCGCCGGCCACCGACGCCCAATTTGGGTCCTTTGCGGCCGAGCAAGGGCTTGGCTTCCTGGCGGTTGCCCCCTTGCTGAGCGACGACGATCTTCAGCATCTCGGGGGCTTGTGGGTCGTCGACCGCCAGTCGCGCGATGCCTTCGACGAGCCGAAGCGCATGCTGCTGTCCCGTCTCGCAGCCCTGGCCATGGAAGATATCGAGGGACGCCATCGGGCCTCGGTCGCCCAGGCGGCCTGACGCCGGACGCTCCCTGGCCCAAAGGCATCGAAGGGAATTGTCGCGGCGGCTCGCATTGCAGGCTGCGGCGCCTTCGCCGAGCGGAACGCGCACCGACGCGATCCATGAATGGGCGGCATGATTGACGCGGCGGGCCGAGGCGCTATGACGGTCGGCCATTCCGTGGCTGCCGCATCCGGCGCCGACAGCCTCGCCAGGGTGCAGCATGGTCGGACAAAGCCTCGCGGGCAGATCGATCCTCCTGGTAATCGGCGGCGGTATCGCGGCCTATAAGGCGCTCGACCTGATCCGCCGCCTGCGCGAGCGCGGCGCCCGCATCCGGCCGGTAATGACCGAGGGCGCCAAGGCCTTCGTGACGCCGCTCTCGGTGGCGAGCCTCGCCGGCGCCGAGGTACACCAGGACTTGTTTTCCCTGACGGCGGAAGCCGCCATGGGTCACATCGAACTGTCGCGCGCCGCGGACCTTGTCGTGGTGGCGCCCGCGACCGCCAACCTGATGGCGAAGCTGGCCCAGGGGCTCGCCGACGACCTCCCGTCCACCCTGCTGCTGGCTACCGACAAGCGCATCCTGCTGGCGCCTGCCATGAACCTGCGCATGTGGCTGCATCCGGCCACGCAGCGCAACCTCGCGACCCTGCACCAGGACGGCGTCCGCACGGTCGGCCCAGACGACGGTTCGATGGCCTGCGGCGAATTCGGTCCGGGCCGCATGGCCGAGCCGCTCGCCATCGTGGCGGCGGTCGAGGCGGCGCTGGCGGAAGGCACGACGCTGCCGCTACCCCCGTGGGTCGCGGCCCTCCAGCCCGGCGGCGATGCGCCCTTGCGTGGCCGCCGCGTGGTGGTCACCTCGGGTCCGACGTACGAGCCCATTGATCCCATCCGTTTTATCGCCAACCGGTCGTCCGGTCGCCAAGGCCATTCCATCGCGGCCGCGGCCGCTCGCGCGGGCGCCGCCGTGACCCTTGTGTCCGGCCCGGTGGCGATCCCGGACCCGGCCGGCGTACGGGTCGTCAAGGTCGAGACCGCGCGGGAGATGCTGGCCGCGGTCGATCAGGCGCTGCCCTGCGACCTTTTCGTCGCGACCGCGGCCGTCGCCGACTGGCGCCCCGCCACAGTGGCTACGGGCAAGATCAAGAAGCGCACGGGGGACGATGCCCCGGCTCTGGCGCTCGTCGAGAATCCCGACATCCTGGCGACCGTCGGGCGACGAGCAGGCGACCGGCCGACGCTGGTGGTCGGCTTTGCGGCCGAAACCGATCGGCTGCTCGACCACGCGACGGAGAAGCTCGCCCGCAAGGGCTGCGACGTGATCGTGGCCAATAATGTCGGCGGCGATGCCGGGGTGATGGGCGGCGACCACAATGCCGTGACGATCCTGACCCGTGACGGCCAGGACGCATGGCCTCGCATGAGCAAGACCGCAGTGGCGGAGCGGCTGATCCGCCTTTGCGCCGACCGCCTCGATAAGGAAGCGCCGTGACCCCGATCCCCGTGCTGCGCCTTCCGCATGCCGAAGGGCTGCCGCTGCCGGCCTACCAGAGCCCCGGCGCGGCAGGCCTCGATCTCGTGGCCGCCCTGCCGGCCTCCAGCACCCTGGTGATCGAGCCCGGCGCCTTCGACAGCGTGCCGACCGGCCTGTGCCTCGCCCTGCCGCCCGGCTGGGAAGCCCAGGTGCGGCCGCGCTCGGGGCTGGCCTTGCATCATGGTGTGACGGTGTTGAACGCCCCGGGCACGATCGACAGCGATTATCGCGGCGAGATCAAGGTGCTGCTCGTCAATCATGGGCGAGCCCCCTTCGTCATTACCCGCGGCACCCGCATCGCCCAGCTGGTGCTGGCTCACTACGAGCAGGGCGGCTGGGTGGAGGTGCCGAGCCTCGAGGCGACGGAGCGGGGAGGCGGCGGCTTCGGCTCCACCGGGCACGCGATCGACCACGAGATCGCCGGCACGCCCTGAGCCATGCTGCCGCATCGCGCCCTGCTGGCCATCGCCGTGGTGGTGGATGTCGCGCTTCTGGCGCGCGGCACGCCGGTCGCCGCCAAGACGCTGGCGCAACGTCAAGGCCGCACGCCCCGCCACCTCGAATCGTTGCTGCAGGGTCTCGTGCGGCACGGCATCCTGAAGGGAACGCGCGGTCCACGCGGCGGCTATGAGCTCGCCCGCGAGCGACGCCGCATTCACCTCGGCGAGATCGTGCGGCTGGTGGGCCTGGAAGCCTCGGAGACAGGATCGATCCCCTCAAGCCTGATCGCCGCCGTGGTGGCACCGGCCCTGGCACGGGCCGATGCCGACTATCTGGCCCGCCTCGACACGATTTCGATCGAAGAGCTGACGAAAGCGGCCGAAACCCTGCGTGCGACCCGCGCCGGCGCCACGGCGGCCGAGTTCCAAATCTGACGGTGGCACCCTATAGTTCGAGGCGACGGCGACGCTAGGCCGCTTCCTGCGCTTCACGGAGATCCACCCCATGTCATTCGCGCCAGACCGGCCCGTGCGGGATGCCGCCGACGCCGCCACGCGTCCCCCGGGCCGCGGTCGCATCTACGAGTCGATCACCGCCACGGTCGGCGACACGCCCCTGGTGCGGCTGCACCGGCTCGCCACCGAGAAGAACGTCAAAGCCGAGATCCTGGCCAAGCTCGAGTTCTTCAACCCGATCAGCAGCGTCAAGGACCGGATCGGCGTCGCCATGATCGACGGGCTCGAGCGTGCCGGCCGCATCGAGCCGGGCCGCACCATCCTGGTCGAGCCCACTTCCGGCAACACCGGCATCGCGCTCGCCTTCGTGGCGGCGGCGCGCGGCTACAAGCTGAAACTGGTGATGCCCGAATCGATGTCGGTGGAACGGCGCAAGATGCTGGCGCTGCTTGGTGCCGAACTGGTGCTGACCCCGGCCGCCCAGGGCATGAAGGGCGCCATCGCAAAGGCCAACGAGATCCTGTCCGAGAACCCGGATGCCATCATCCCGCAGCAGTTCGAGAATCCCGACAACCCGGCCATTCACCGCGCCACTACGGCCGAGGAGATCTGGACCGACACGCAGGGGCGCATCGACGCCTTTGTGGCGGGCGTCGGCACCGGCGGCACCATCACGGGCGTCGGACACGTGCTGAAGCAGCGCAATCCCTCGATCCGCATCGTGGCGGTGGAGCCTGAAGACTCGCCGGTGTTGTCGGGTGGCCAGCCCGGACCGCACAAGATCCAGGGCATCGGCGCCGGCTTCGTGCCGGGCGTGCTCGACCGCAGCATCATCGACGAGGCCGTGACGGTCAGCAACCAGACCTCCTTCGACTATGCGCGGCTTTGCGCCCGCATCGAGGGCATCCCGGTCGGCATTTCCTCCGGCGCGGCCCTGGCGGCGGCGGTCGAGATCGGCAGCCGGCCCGAGATGGAGGGCAAGCGCATCGTGGTCATCATCCCATCCTTCGCGGAACGCTATCTGTCGACGGCGCTGTTCGACGGGCTGTAAGGCTCTGGCGTCTCGGGGCGGGTGGTATCACCCCGCGCCCCGACGATTTTGGGACCGTCAGTCCACCCAGCCGCGATCGCGCGCCTCGAGCGTCGCAAAATCATAGGCATCGAGCGCCATGGGCTCGGTGGCCGCCGCGCCGCCCGGCCCGGCGCCATGCGCCTCATGCACGAGCTGCAGGCGGCCGTTCTTTTCGGCCACGCCGAAGCGCCACCAATGGTCTTCGGGCTGGCGGCGCACCGTCAAGGTGCGGTCGCCCCATTCGGTGCAGGTGAACGGGGCCGCGAAGGGCGGGACATCACGGGTAGCCATCGGGGAAACCTCTTTAATCGGGGAAACCAACAGATCGGGCCGGCGCTGGCGCGTCAGCTCCTGCGACTGGCGCAGCCGCCATGCCGCGATCTTCCGGTGATCGCCGCTTAACAGCACCTCGGGGATCGAGCGTCCCTCGAAATCGCGCGGACGGGTGTAGTGCGGATATTCGAGGAGGCCGTTCTCGAAGCTTTCCTCGTGTTCCGACTCGGCCGCCCCCATCACGCCCGGCAGCAGCCGCACGCAGGCGTCGAGCAACACCAGCGCGCCCGGCTCGCCACCCGACAAGACGTAATCGCCGACCGACACTTCCGTGAGACCCCGGGCGGCGAACAGGCGCTCGTCGAACCCCTCGAAACGGCCGCAAACGATGGTGACGCCGGGCCCCGCCGCCCATCGCCGCACCAGAGCCTGCGACAGCGGCATGCCGCGCGGGCTCATGACGAGGCGGGGCCGCGCGTCGCCCTCGGGCGTCGCGGCATCGAGCGCCTCGGCCAGCACGTCGACCCGCAGCACCATGCCGGCGCCGCCGCCCGCCGGCCGGTCATCGACCTGACGATGGCGGCCAAGTCCATGCTCCCGGATGTCGCGCGCTTCGAGCGACCACAGGCCGCGTGCGAGCGCGTCGCCGGCCAACGATTGGCCGAGCGACCCAGGAAACATCGCCGGGAACAGCGTCAGGACGGTGGCGCGCCACATGGGGCTAGTCTCCGTCCGTTTCGTCCGGCTCCGGCTCGGTGGACGGCAGCGCCTCGGCGGCCAGCACCAGGTGTCGGCCGCCGAGGTCCACCTCGGGCACGAAGGCGCGCGTGAACGGCACGTAGAAGCTTTCGCCGCGTGGCGGCACGATTTCGAGCAGGTCGCCGGCGCCGAAATTGTCCATTGCGGCCACGAAGCCGAGTGATGCGCCGTCAGGGCCAACGGCCGCGAGCCCGATCAGGTCGGCATGGTAGAACTCGTCGTCTTCCGGCGGCGGCAGGTCGGCCCGGGCCACGTAGAGTTTCAGGTTGGTGAGCGCCTGGGCGGCCTCGCGGCCATCGATGGCCTCGAACCGCACCACCAGCATGTCGTCCTTCAACAAACGGGAGGCTTTCACGATCAGGCGCCGCCGCGGCGGCTCGCCGGCCCAAAGCGCCGCATAGGCGGTCACGCCCATCGGATCGCGCGTGTAGCTTTTCAGCCGCAGTTCGCCGCGCACGCCATGGGCGGCGCCGATCACGCCGATCAGGATCCACTCGCTATCGTTCATCGCCCTCGGCCGCAGGGCCCCTTGCCCCGAGGTTCCTTAAGCGGCCGTTCATCCGCGATCAACGATTGCGCGGCACAGTGAGGGATGCCGCACTGCGGCCATGCCTTGAAAACCGCCAGCGTTCCGCGTAGCGGTAAGCGCGCTCCGTCCGGGGCTCGTCCACACGGAGCTCGTTGCGACCGCATGCTGACCACGATCGTTGCCCGAATCGTAGCTGCCAGCTGCCGCCACGCTAAGCTCGTGGTGCTGCTCGCCGTCATAGCATCCGCGATTGCGACATACTACTCGGTCACGCATTTCGCCATCGACACCGATTCGAGCCAACTCATCTCGAAGCACCTGCCGTGGCGCCAGCACGAGGCCGCCTACAACAAGGCGTTCCCCCAGAACAACGAGCTGATCCTCGTCGTGGTGGACGGCGTGACGCCGGAGCGGGCCCAAGAGGCCGCCCAGGGCCTGGTGGACAAGCTGTCACCGTTGAAGAGCAACTTCGACTTCGTCGAACTGCCCTCCGCCGAGCCGTTTTTCGGCCGCGAGGGCCTGTTGTTCAAGAACCTCGATGAGGTGAAGGCTGCGGCGGACCGGCTCGACCAAGCCAATCCGTTGCTCAGCACCCTGGCCTATGATCCGACGCTGCGCGGCATCGCGTCGGCGGTGCAGTTGATCGCCACCGGCGTGGTGCGGGACAAGCTTTCGCTCGAGCAGGCCCAGCCGCTGCTGAACAAATTCGCCACTCCGATGGACGAAGCGCTCGTCGGCAAGTCGTCGCCCTTCTCCTGGCAGTCGCTGTTCCTCGACCCGAAGGATTATGCGCGGGGCCTGCGTCGCTTCGTGCTGGCGAAGCCCAAGCTGAACTTCGACGACATCGAGCCGGGTGGCGAGGCGACCGACATCATCCGCAAGACCATCGGCGCGCTGAAGCTCGATCCGTCGACCGGCGTAACGGTGCGGCTGACGGGCGAGATCCCCCTCAACGATGAAGCGTTCAGCTCGGTGCGCGAAGGCTTCGCGCTGAACAGCATCTTCGTGGTCGTGGCCGTGGTGCTGCTGCTGTGGTTTGCCTTGAAATCGGGCCGCCTGATCGTCGCGGTCTTCGCCAGCACCTTGGTGGGGCTGCTGCTGACCGCCGGCATCGGCTTCTGGTGCGTCGGGGCGCTCAACCTGATCTCGATCGCTTTCGCGGTGTTGTTCATCGGCATCGGTGTCGATTTCGGCATCCAGCTGTCGGTGCGCTATCGCGAGGAACGCTTCAAGAAGGCGACGCTCGTGCCGGCCATCGTGGGCGCGGGCGTGCGGGCCGGTCGGGGCCTGTCGCTCGCCGCTGCCGCCACCGCGGTAGGGTTTTATTCCTTCCTGCCGACCGATTATCGCGGCGTGTCGGAACTCGGCATCATCGCCGGCAACGGCATGATCATCGCGTTCCTGACCAGCATTACCGTGCTGCCGGCCTTGATGGTGCTGCTCAACCCGCCGGCCGAGGGCAAGGAGGTCGGCTACACGTTCCTGGCCCCGGTCGATCACTTCCTGGAAACCCGCCGCTGGTGGGTGGTCGGCACCATGCTGGCCATCATGATCGCCGGCCTGCCGCTGCTGCGCCAGCTCAGCTTCGACTTCAACCCGAACCACCTCAATCCGCCGAACTCGGAAGCTAATGCGACGCTCGATGCGCTGCGCAAGGACCCGCTGACCACCACAAACAAGATCGAGGTGCTGACGCCGTCGCTCGATGCCGCCAACACATTGGCGGCGGACCTCGCCAAGCTGCCGGAAGTCGACATGGTGCAGACCTTGTCGAGCTTCGTGCCGCCCGACCAGGAGCCGAAGCTGGCGGCCCTGAAGGACGTGTCCGAGAGCCTCGGCCCCGAGCTGGCGCCGGCCAAGCTGAAGACCGCTCCCAACGAACAGGACCTGCGCGATGCGTTGACGAGCGCCGCCGCCATGCTGAAGCAGGCCGCCGCCAAGGGCACCGGAGCCGGCGCCGACACGGCCGCCCACCTCGGCGACACGATGACGAAGCTCTCCGGCGCCCAGGCTGACGTCCTCACCCGTGTGGCCGACACGATGATCCCGCCCATGCGGCTGCTGTTGCAGCAGATCCAGGGGTCGCTTGCGGCCGAGCCCGTGTCGCTCGACACCATCCCGCCCACGTTGAAGCGCGAATGGTTGAGCCCGGATGGCCAGGCACGCATTGAGGTGACCCCGAAGGACCTCAGCGGCAGCAACGCGGCCCTGCAGCAGTTCAGCGACGCCGTGCTGAAGATCGCGCCGGACGCCACCGGCGAACCCGTGCTGATCCAGCAGTCCGGCAAGACGGTGATCGGCGCCTTCATCCAGGCCGGCCTGTGGGCGCTCGGCGCCATCGCGGTGATCCTCTACATCGCGCTGCGACGCATCAGCGACGTGCTGGTTACCCTGGTGCCGCTGCTTTTCGCAGGCATCATCGCCATGGAGATCACGGTGTTGATCGGCTTGCCGATCAACTTCGCCAACATCATCGCGCTGCCGCTGCTGCTCGGACTGGGCGTCGCGTTCAAGATCTATTTCGTCATGGCGTGGCGCGACGGGCAGACCCACCTGCTGCAATCGAGCCTCACCCGCGCCGTGTTCTTTTCCGCAATGGCAACCGCGGTGGCGTTCGGCAGCCTGTGGTCGTCGAGCCATCCCGGCACGTCCAGCATGGGCAAGCTATTGGCCTTGTCGCTCGCCTGCACGCTGATCGCCGCAGTGTTCCTGCAGCCGGCCCTGATGGGGCCGCCGCGGGCCGGCGCCAAGAAGCAGGAAGAGTTCGAGGAAGCCGAAGCCGAGCGCGCTATCCAGAAGGCCGTGGCTTAAGGCGGGCTGGCGTTCGCGCTCGCGCGGACGTGTGGCTGGGGAGCTATGGCTGGGTGGCTCGGGAGGCTCCCCGGTTCCGGATCTTCGCTACGCTTCGTCCGGAATGAGGGATGGGGCTGGGTGGTGCGGCGGTCGGTGACAGACTGGTGCTGCCTATACTCTCACCGAGTCCTCCGCCCCTCATTCCGGGGCGCCGAAGGCGAACCCGGAACCGGGAGCCACGGCCGGCACCCAGGAAGGCTCCCCGGTTCCGGATCTCCGTTACGCTTCGTCTGGAATGAGGGCTGGGTGGCGCGGCGTTCGGGGGCGAGCAGCCACGGTCTCCGCCGACCCGCTGATCCCAATAGCGCTAGGCTCCCCTCAAACCATCCCCTTCCCGGCATCCGAGCCCCTGCGGGCCTGGCGGGCGCGGGAGAACATGATGGCTAGCAGCGCCACCGAGATCACCCCGAACGACACGGCCGTGGTGGCGGTGCCGAGCGCATAGATCTGCGGTGTCGTCACCGTGGTGGTGAGGGCCTGCAGTTCCATCGGCAGGGTGTTGTAGGAGCCGATCGCCTGGCTTGAGCGGGCGATCTCATCCCATGACAGCGTGAAGCCGAACAAGGCGACGCCGATCAGCGAGGGCAGGATGATGGGCGCCACGACATGCCGGAAGGTCTGCCACGGCGTCGCGCCGAGATCGCGCGCCGCTTCCTCGAGCCGCGAATCGAAGCGGTTGAAGATGGCGAACATGATGAGGAGGCCGAACGGCAGCGTCCAGGTAAGGTGCGCCCCGAGGCCCGAGGTGAAAAGGCCCATCGCGGTGGTGTAGCCGTCGCTCAGCCAAGCAGGCCCATAGGCCTTGAGGGCGTCGTCGAGTTCGCGGAACATCAGCGCGATGCCGAGCGAGGTGATGATCGAGGGAACGATCAGGCTGGCGATGGCGGTGTAGAACAACAGCCCCTGCCCGCGGAACCGCTTGCGGAAGCCGAGACCCGCCAGCACCGACAGTACAACGGTGATGACCATCACGGTCAAGCCGAGCGCCATCGAGCGGCGGAATGCCGCCCCGATGTCGACGATACCGCCGCCCTCCCAGAGCTTGGCGAACCAGTGCAGCGACACCCCGTTCATCGGGAAGGTGAGGCCGCCTGACGGACCTTGGAACGACAGCACGAAGATGACGATCATCGGGCCGTACAGGAACAGCACGTAGGCGACGAAGAAGGCTGCCAACAGGTAGAAGCCCAGCGAGCGGCCTTCGCGCATCTCAAAGCTCCTTGCGTATGTCGACCACCCGGGTCAGCAGCGCGATAATGCCGAGCGTCACGGCCAGCAGGATCACCGCATTGGCGGCCGCTGGCGGAAACTGCAGAGCGTCGAGGCGGGTCTGGATCACCTTGCCGGCGGACGCCACCTGCTGACCGCCCATGACGCCGACCGTGATGAAGTCGCCCATCACGATGGTGACGACGAAGATCGAACCGATGACGATGCCGGGTTTCGACAAGGGCACCACCACGTTCCACAAGGTCTGCCATCCGCTGGCGCCGGCATCATAGGCGGCCTCGATCAGCCGTTTGTCGATGCGGGCCATCGAATTGAAGATCGGAATCACCATGAAGAAGGTGAACAGGTGCACAAAGGCGAGCACCACTGAGAATTGCGAATACAGCAGCCATTCGACCGGCTGGTCGACCACGTGGGAGCCGACGAGGGCCTGATTGATCAGGCCGTTGCGCCCGAGCAGCGGGATCCAGGAGATCATGCGGATGACGTTCGAGGTCCAGAACGGGATCGTGCAGACCAGCGCCAGCGTCATCTGCACCGTCAGCGAGCGCACGTGGAAGGCCAGGAAATAGGCGATGGTAAAGCCGATCACGAGCGTCAGCGCCCAGACCAGGAAGCAGAACTTCAGCGTCGACCCATAGGTCTTCAGGATGGTGCAGACGCCAGGCAATTGATCGAAGCACCCCTCGAAATTCTCGACATAGGAGCGGGTCGTGAAGGTGGGGATCGTCTCGTAGTCGTTGTAGTCGAAGAAGCTGACCACGACGACCAGCACCAGCGGGATCACGAAGAAGGCCAGGAACACCAGCCCGAAGGGCGCCGCCTGCACCCATCCCGGCAGCACGCGGCCGAGCGGCGAGGCGTCGGCACGGCCGAGCGCGGGCTCCTTGGCCAGTGCCCGCGCGGCTTTCGGAAGCGTGTCGGTGGTTGTCATGGGAGGTCCTGGTCTCCTTCACCCGCGCGATCGGAGCAAGGTGCCTGGCAGGGCGGATGCGGGTCACCTTCCCCCGCTCACGCGGGAGAAGGTGTCGAAGCCGTCAGGCCGCGATGAACTCGTTCCACTTGCGGACCATGTAGTCGTTCTCGTCCATGATGGCGTTCCAGCACGCGACCGCGCCCATGCGGTCGTCATAGGAGCCGCCGTCCCGGGTGGCGCCAGCCTTCTCGAGCAGAGTGCCGTCGGGGGCGTGGATGTCCTTCTCGGCAGGCTTGCCTTCCATCCAATAGGCCCACTCGTAGGCGTCCATATTGGCCTTGGCGGTGGACAACACGCCCGAATAATAGCCCTGGCGGAACAGGTAGGCGCCGGCCCAGCCGGACAGGAACCAGTTCACGAATTCATAGGCCGTGTCCTGCTTGGCCCCGGTGACGCCCTTCGACAGAGCGAAGCCCGTGGCCCAGGAGCGATAGCCTTCCTTCAGCGGCTGGAACGTGCAGGCGATACCCTTCGAGCGCACGGCCGTGACGGCGGGCGACCACATCGACTGGATCACGGTCTCGCCCGACGACATCAGGTTCACCGATTCGTTGAAGTCCTTCCAGAAGGCGCGGAACTGGCCGGACTTCTTGGCCTCCGTCATGATCTTCATGGTGAGGTCGATCTCAGCCTTCGTCATATTGCCCTTGTCGGCATATTTGTGCTGGCCGGTCGCCTCCACCACCATGGCGCAATCCATGATGCCGATGGACGGGATGTTGAGCAGCGCCGCCTTGCCCTTGAACTCGGGGTTCAGCAGCTCGGCCCAGGACGTGATGGGGCGCTTGATGAGATCGGGCCGGATGCCGAGCGTGTCGGCATTGTAGGTGGTCGGGATCAAGGTGGCCCATTGGGTGGGTTCGTTGGCGAACTTGGTCGAGTGCTGCCCTTCCAGGAACATCACCTTCTTGGGCGCGGTGCCCTGGTCGCCGATCTTCTTACCGTTGGGCAGCTCGCCCTTGGTCAGAACCGGCGTGATCTGATCGAAATACTTGATCTTCTTGGTGTCCATCGCCAGCAGGTTGCCCGACGGCACCAGCTTCTTCAGCGAGAAATATTCCGTATCGACGATGTCATAGGAGTTCGGCTGCGTGATGACCCGCTTGGTCACGTCGTCGGTGGTGACGGCCACATATTCGAGCGTGATGCCGGTGTCTTCCTTCAGTTTCTTGGCGATTTCGGCCGACTGGTTCACGGCCGTGCCGAGATAGCGGAGCGTCTTGTTCTCCTGGCTGTGCACGGCCGGAAAGCCCGTGATGGCGCCAGCGCCGGCAAGCGCGCCGGCGGCGGCGCCCGCGCTCTTCAGCAGCGATCGGCGCGAAAGGCCCTGGGTGTCGTCAAGCATGGTCATGGTTGTCTCCCCTTCACGATGGATCAGCGGCCGTTTCAGGCGGCTTGGCTGAGGCGATGCACGTCGCGTTCGCCCCAGGACACCGCGATCGGGTCGCCGGGGCTGAACGGTGTCTGGTCGAAGGTCGCCTCGTCGGCGGTAGCCGTGATCTCGCGGCCGTCCGTCCCCTCGATGGCGAGCTGCACATAGGTGCCCTGGTATTCGACGGATCGCACGGTACCGTCGATGAGGCCGTTCGTGCCCGGCGCTGGGCGCTTCAACACAAGCCTGTCGGCCCTGACCGCGATGTCGCCTTGCGGCGTCGCGATGACGTTGTGGCCGCCGATGAAGCGCGCCACAAAGGCGGTCGCCGGATTGTTAAACACGTCGCGCGGCGTACCGGCCTGCTCGATGCGACCATGATTCATGATAACGATCTGGTCGGCCAACGCCATGGCCTCGTCCTGGCTGTGCGTCACATGGACGAAGATGATGCCGAGCTGCTGCTGCAGGCGGCGCAACTCCACCCGCATCTTCAAGCGCAGAAACGGGTCGAGGGCCGACAGCGGTTCGTCGAGCAGCACGATCTGCGGCTCGGTGATCAGCGCGCGGGCGAGCGCGATACGCTGCTGCTGGCCACCCGACAGTTGCGCCGGCAGCCGGTCCGCATAGGTGTCCATGGCGACGAGCGCCAGCAGCTCGTGGGCGCGCTTATGCCGGGTCGCCTTGTCGACGCCCCGCATCTTCAGCGAGAAGGCCACGTTGTCGAGGCAGCTGAGGTGCGGGAACAACGCGTAGCTCTGGAACATCATGGCGGTGCCGCGCTTGGCGGGCGGCAGGTTGGTGACGTTGGTGGAGCCGAACACGATGTCGCCGCCGGATGCAGCCTCATGGCCGGCGATCATCCGCAAGGTCGAGGACTTGCCGCAGCCCGACGGTCCGAGCAGGCAGCAATACGAGTTGGCCGGCACCTTGAGGTCGATAGCGTCGACCGCCGTGGTGTCGCCGTAGCGCTTGGTCAGGTGGACGAGTTCGAGGTCCGCGTCTCGCATGGGCCATTCCTGTGGTGAGGCCGATCCTGCAACCAACGTGCCAACCCTGGCGCCGGACGGAGCCATCGGAGCATCATGCCGAAGCGCCCGCAAATGCGCCAGTTGTGCCCAATCTCCCGCCCGAACTGTATACAGTTTGATCTTGCGGGCGAAACAGGCTCCCGCTTAGCGTGATCCACGGCCGCCAGCATGCCGGGCGAGGATGCGTGTGACAGGAAGCGATCGAGGCGCGGCTGCCGGCCTCAGCCGGATGGGCGATCGAGCCGATGCGATCGGCGAAGCGATCCACAGGGCCATCAGCGAACAACGCCTGCTGCCGGGCACCAAGCTGCCCGAAGATCAGTTGGGCGCCATCTATGGGGCGAGCCGCACCCTGGTGCGGGCGGCCCTGCAGGCCCTCGCACGCGACAAGATCGTCGTGCTGGCCCGCAACAAGGGGGCCGCGGTGGCCTCGCCAAGCGTCGCCGAAGCCCAGGCGGTGTTCGAGGCACGCCGCCTGATCGAAGCCGCCACGGTGGCCCGCGCCGCGGCGGCTGCGACGCCGACGACGCTCGATGGGCTCGAGGCGCTGGTCGATGAAGGGCGCACGGCTCTGGCGCACCACGACCGCGGCCGGGCCATCCGGCTTTCGGGCGAGTTCCACCTCGGCATCTCCCGCCTGGCCGGGCAGCCGGTGCTGCACGCGTTCCTGCGCGACCTCGTGTCCCGGTCGTCGCTGGTGATCGCACTTTATGGTCACACGGTGCATTCGGAATGCGGCGACGGCGACCATCGCGCCCTCATCGCGACTCTGCGGGCACGCGATGCCCCGGCGGCCGTGGCGGAAATGATGCGCCATCTCGCCGACATCGAGCGCGACCTCGATTTCAAGCGCCCCAACCACCGTCCGCTCGCCCTGGCGGATGTGCTCGGGCCACCGTCAAGCCTGGCCGTCACCGCCGCCTGACACCGCGCTCCCGGCCGCCTTACGTGGCCGCCTTACGTGGCCGCCTGAGACTTGATGAAGTCCACGAAAGCCCGCAACGGCGCCGGCATCAGCCGGCGGCTCGGGAAATAAAGGTAGGGGCCCGGGAACGGCTGCCACCAGTCCTCCAGCACGGGCACCAGGGCGCCACTGTCGAGGTGGGGGCGCAGCCAATCCTCGAACAGGATGATGATGCCGGTGCCGGCCAGGGCGGCCTCGACCGCGAGGTCGGTGGCCGTGCCGATACTGACCACGAGCGGGCCATTCGGCTCGATCCGCACCACCTCGCCGTCCCGTTCGAACTCCCAGGTTATTGGAGAACCGCCCGAGAACCGCCCTTGCAGGCAGGCATGGTGCAGCAGGTCGCGTGGATGGGACGGGCGCCCACGGCGGGCCAGATAGGCCGGAGCGGCGGCCGCCGCGGCGCGCTGGACGCGCGGCCCGATCGGCACCGCCACCATGTCCTGTTCCAGCCGCTCGTCGTAGCGGATGCCGGCGTCGAAACCGCCCGCCAGCATGTTCACGAAGGCGTCGTCGGCCGTGACCTCCAGCCGGATGTCCGGATAAGCGGCCAGGAAGGCCGGCACGATGGCGGGCAGCACAAGGCGAGCGGCGCTGACCGGCACGTTGAGGCGCAGCGTGCCGGCCGGCCGTGCGCGAAACCCGTTGACCACGTCGAGCGCCGCTTCGACTTCGGCCAGGGCGGGACCGAGCCGCTCCAGCAGCGAGGCGCCGGCCTCGGTCGGCACCACGCTGCGGGTGGTGCGGTTGAGCAGGCGGACGCCGAGCTGCTCCTCGAGGCGGCGCACTGCCGCGCTGAGGCTCGAAGCACTGTCGGGGCTGGCCCGAGCGGCGCCGCGGAACCCACCGGCCCGGGCCACGGTCACGAAGGCGGACAAATCGGAGATCGTTGCCATTGTGCGCAATGTCGCACGCCCCGTGCGGATTGCACGCCGTTATCGGCGGAGCGGATGTTTGCTACCGAGAAGCCGCGAAGGAGATCCGCAATGTCCATTCTCAGCAAGGCCGGGACGTTCACGCTCGGCGATCGCTCTGTCAAACGTCTCGGCTACGGGGCCATGCAACTGGCCGGCCCCGGCGTCTTCGGGCCGCCGAAGGACCGCGCCGCCGCGGTGGCAGTGCTGCGGGAAGCCGTGGCACAGGGCGTCGACCACATCGACACCAGCGACTTCTATGGGCCGCACGTCACCAACGAAATCATCCGCGAGGCGCTGCACCCCTACGCGGACGATCTCGTCCTCGTCACCAAGGTCGGCGCCCGCCGCGGCACCGACGCGTCCTGGAACCCGGCCTTCTCACGCGAAGAACTGACCGCGGCCGTGCACGACAACCTGCGCAACCTCGGCCTCGACGTGCTGCCGGTGGTCAATCTGCGGTCGATGTTCGGCACGCATGGGCCGGCCGAGGGCTCCATCGAGGCGCCCTTGACCGTCTTGGCCGACCTGCAGCGGCAAGGCCTGATCCGCCACATCGGCCTCAGCAACGTCACGGCCACCCAGGTCGCCGAAGGCCGGCGCTTGTGCCCGGTCGTCTGCGTGCAGAACCTCTACAACGTCGCGCATCGCGAGGACGACGCCATGCTGGAAGCGTTGCGGCGCGACGGCATCGCCTATGTGCCGTTCTTCCCGCTCGGCGGCTTCACCCTCCTGCAATCGACCCACCTCGACGCGGTTGCGGCGCGGCTCGAGGCCACGCCGATGCAGGTGGCGCTCGCTTGGTTGCTGCGCCGGGCACCGAACATCCTGTTGATCCCCGGCACCTCGTCGCTCGACCATCTGCGGGAGAACCTGGCCACCGCCGCGATCGACCTGCCGGACGACGCCATGGCGGCGCTGGACGACATCGGGACCACCCCGGCAACCGCGTGAGGGTCGTCATGGCGCCCGGGCGCGGGCCTCGGCGGCCAGCCGCATCAACAGGGGGCGCAGCTTCGCGCCCGAGGTGACGCGCGTCTCGAATGCGAGCCGGCCCGTCAGGTCGCCGGCCACGAAATCCAGGCCGTCCGGGTCCAGTCCGGACAGCCGCCACACTCGCTCCGGCAGGCCGAGCAGCCGGGCGGCGTAGAGCGCGATCGCGTCGCTGTGGTCCGCGTTCATGTGGGCCACCGCACCCTCCTCCCCGTCCAGCAGGGCGTCGCAGCCCTCGACATTGGTGAGGAGGGCGTCGGCCGAAACACTGGCGGCCTGACCGAACCCGCCGTTGAGATGCGCCGCCGTAATGGCGAAGCGCCAGAAGCCGAAATCGGGGAAGTCGGCGTAAAGCTCTGCTTTCGGGTTACGGGCCAGGAAGCGACGTCGCGCCGCTGTGGCGGCCGCGTCCACCAGAGGCTCGGCGCGGCCCAGCAGAGTGAGGCGCGCATGGGCGAGCGGATCGCCGCGCCCGCGATCGGCCAGCAGCAACGAACAACGCCGATCGGCCTCGAGGTGACGGGTATGATGGGCCAGGCGCGACAACAACAGGATGGGGCTGCCATCCGGCAGGGTCGCCACCGTTGCGAGGCTGGCGAACGGCATACCATCGGAGGTCAGCGTCGCCAGCGTCGCGGCTCGGACGACGCGAAGCAGTCGCTTGGCGACCGTGAGTAGCCCGGGATCGGGCGCTGCCGGGACGGTGGTGGTCAATGGTGCTGGGTCGAGCCCACGAAGGCCCGGAAGCGATCGGACGCGTCGCCGCCGAACAGCGCCGCCGGCGGCCCATCGGCCTCGATGCGTCCGGCCTCGACGAAGACCACGCGGTTCGACACGTTGCGGGCGAACCCCATCTCATGCGTCACCACCAGCATGGTGCGGCCTTCCTCGGCCAAGGCCCGCATGACGCGCAGCACCTCGCCGACGAGTTCGGGGTCGAGCGCCGAGGTCGGCTCATCAAACAACATCACCTCGGGCCGCATCGCCAGCGCCCGGGCGATGGCGGCGCGCTGCTGCTGGCCACCCGACAGATGGGCCGGATACAAGTGCCGCTTTTCGGCGATGCCGACCTTGGCCAGCAGGGCCTCGGCCTCGGCGATGCACTCGGCGCGCGGGCGCTTCTGCACATGCACCGGCGCCTCGATGACGTTTTCCAGCACCGTCATGTGAGACCACAGATTAAAACTTTGAAACACCATGCCAAGCCGGCTTCGGATGCGGTCGACCTGGCGCATGTCGGCCGGCGTGGCGGTGCCGTCGCGGCGCTTGCGCATCTGGATCGTTTCGCCGCCCAAACTGACCTCGCCGGCGTCGGGCGTTTCCAACAGGTTGATGCAACGCAGGAATGTGCTCTTGCCGGAGCCGCTGGCGCCGAGGATCGAGATCACATCGCCCCGATGCGCATCGAGCGAGATGCCCTTCAACACCTCGAGGGCGCCGAAGCGCTTCTCGATGCCCCTGACGCTCAACGCGATCTCCAACCCGGCCACGACCCCTCCTGACGCATTCATCGAGGCAGCATCCCCCGCGTCCGGCAGGACCGCAAGCCTGTTCTTGCGCGACCCTCCTAGGCGGAGGTCCCTACCCCCGCTCGTTTTCGCCACACTTGACCCTATATAACGAAGCTCCCCGGGCTGGGGCGGTCTGCCCAGGGAGCATGTTCAACAGCGGGCGACGGGTGGCATCACCGTCCGGCACCCGCGGGGCGGCCGATCTTTCGGCCCAACAGGGGCGCGTCCATGCCTTCCATCGCTCTCGTCGACGACGACCGCAATATCCTCACATCCGTGTCCCTTTCGCTTGAGGCGGAAGGCTACCGGGTCCAGGTCTATACCGATGGCGCCGCCGCGCTCGACGGCTTGAAGGCGACGCCGCCCGACCTTGCCATCTTCGACATCAAGATGCCGCGCATGGACGGCATGGAGCTGCTGCGGCGGCTGCGGCAGAAGTCGGACCTGCCGGTCATCTTCCTGACCTCGAAGGATGACGAGATCGACGAGCTGTTCGGCCTCAAGATGGGCGCGGACGACTTCATCCGGAAACCCTTCTCGCAGCGGCTGCTGGTCGAGCGCGTCAAGGCCATCCTGCGGCGCGCCAATCCGAAGGAAGCCGCGGCCCAGAAGGAATCCGAGGCCAAGCTGCTCGAGCGCGGCAACCTGAAGATGGACCCGGAGCGCCATACCTGCACCTGGAAGGGCGAAGCCGTGACCCTGACGGTGACGGAGTTCCTGATCCTGCAGGCGCTTGCCACCCGCCCCGGCGTCGTGAAAAGCCGCAATGCCTTGATGGATGCCGCCTACGACGACCAGGTGTATGTCGACGACCGCACCATCGACAGCCACATCAAGCGTCTCCGCAAGAAGTTCAAGGTCGTCGACGACGACTTCGAGATGATCGAGACGCTGTATGGCGTCGGTTATCGCTTCAAGGAATAGCCGCGACACTGATCCCGTGACGGTTCGCTCTTTCCCATGACGCCCCGGCTGGTCCGACGCGGCTTCGCACGCTCGCCCCACCGGGTGCGCCCGCGCAGCTGGTCGGTGCGGCTGCGCCGCTTCATCCACATCATCGGATTGCGGATGTCGTCGTCGCTGACGCGGCGGATCGTGGTGCTGAACCTCGGCGGCTTGCTGGTCCTGCTGCTGTTGTTTCTCTACGTGAACCAGTTCCGGGAAGGGCTGATCGATGCCCGGGTGCAAAGCCTGCAGGCCCAAGGGGAGATCATTGCGGCCGCTATCGCGGCCTCGGCCGCGGTGCAGACCGACGCCCTGACGATCGACCCCGAAAAACTGCTGCAACTGGCCCCGGGTCAGCCGGCCATCACGGGCGAGGACGAGAATTCGGCGCTCGAATTCTCCATCAATCCCGACCGCGTCGGTCCGGTGCTCCGGCGCCTTGTTTCTCCGACCCGGACGCGGGCCCGGGTGTACGACCTCGACGCCGACCTTCTGCTCGACACGCGCGCCATGTCGCTGCATTCGACGGTGTTCCGTCGCAACGGCGGCCAAGCCCCCAGGGCCGAAACCCTTGTGGCGCATCTTTGGGGGGCGCTGCGCCGGCGTCTCGATCCGCCTGACACCAGCGTCGCCGATGACGGGCCGTTGTCAGGCGCCAAGGTGTTTCCCGAGGTCGGCGACGCGCTCAACAGCCAAAGCCGCTCCGTGGTGCGGACCAACCCGCGGGGCGAAACCATCGTGTCGGTCGCGGTGCCGATCATGCGGGCCCGCAGCGTGCGGGGCGCCCTGCTGCTGTCGACCCAGGGGGGTGACATCGACGGCATCATCGCGTCCGAGCGCTGGGCCATGGTGCGGGTATTCCTCGTGGCCGCGAGCGTGACGTTTTTGTTGTCGTTGTTCCTGGCCGGCACCATCGCGGGGCCAATGCGGCGCCTTGCCGAGGCGGCGGAGCGGGTGCGGCGTGGCGGCAACTCCCGCCAGGAGATCCCCGACTTCACCAGCCGCTCGGATGAGATCGGGCATCTGTCCGGCGCCCTGCGGGACATGACGCACGCGCTTTACGCACGCATGGAAGCGATCGAGAGTTTCGCGGCCGATGTCGCCCATGAGCTGAAGAATCCGCTCACCTCGCTGCGCAGCGCCGTCGAAACCCTGCCCCGCATCAAGACCGACGAATCGCGCGAGCGGTTGTTGACGGTCATCCAGCACGATGTGCGCCGGCTCGACCGCTTGATCAGCGACATTTCGGACGCCTCGCGCCTCGATGCCGAACTGGCCCGCGGCGGGCAGATCAAGGTCGATATGGCGGCGCTGGCGACCGCCGTGGTCGAGGTCGCCAATGGCGTGTCACGACGTGACGACGTGCGAGTGACGCTCGAGATCCTGCCGCCGGAGGGCGGCGATGCCGGTCTCGACGGGTTCAAGGTCGAGGGGCACGATTCGCGCCTGGGCCAGGTCCTCAACAACCTGATCGACAACGCACGCTCGTTCTCGCCGCAGGGCGGCACCGTGCGGGTGTGCCTGCGCCACGCCCTCAACCCCGCCCGCGACGACGACGAAGAGGCGGGCGTCGAGATCGTGGTCGACGATGATGGCCCCGGCATTCCACAGGACGCGGTCGAGCGCATCTTCGAGCGCTTCTACACCGATCGGCCGCAACACGGCTTCGGCCAGAACTCCGGCCTCGGCCTGTCGATCTCGCGGCAGATCGCGGAAGCGCATGGCGGCGTCATCTGGGCCGAGAACCGCGTGCTGCCCGGCCATGAGTCTGAGGTCGAGCTCGACCCGGAGGGCAACGAGCGCATCATCGACCTCGCTGGCGCGCGCTTCACCCTGTGGCTCCCCCTGGCGAGGTCGTGACGGAGCCGATCGCGGTTCATGCGACCGCGCTGCTCGTCGGCGAGGCCGGGGTGTTGATCCGCGGCCCTTCGGGCAGCGGCAAGAGCGGCCTGGCGCTGCGGCTGCTCGACCTTGCGGCAGAGCGCGGTCGCTTCGCCAGGCTGGTAAGCGACGATCGCGTGCTGCTGCGGTGTTGCTCCGGGTTGGTGCTGGCATCCCCGCACGAAGCCATCGTCGGATTGCTGGAGCGTCGGACCCAGCCGATCGCGCGGTTGCCGGCCGAGCCTTGCTGCGTGGTGCGGCTGGTGGTCGAGCTCCACACGCCCGCAAACCCGCTGCCGCGCTGGACCGACGACGCGGCAGAAACCACGACGCTCGCCGGTCAGGCGGGCGTGCCGCTGCTGCGCCTGCAGGGCCCGATCGATGCGCTCTCATGCCAGCATGTGCTGGATCGAATCGAAACCCTTAAGTCTGCCGTCCGACTTTAGAGCTATTTCACTTGCCTAATGGCTGCCCTTCCGCAAGATGCGCCGCACAATGCTTGATCGTCAGGAAGCGGCCGGGACCGCGTTGGGCAAGGGTGGCGCGGCGCAATGATAGGCATGGTGCTCGTCACGCATGGCCATCTTGCGACGGAGTTCCGCGCGGCCCTGGAACATGTGGTCGGCCCGCAGAAACAGATCGCGACCATCACGATCGGGCCTGAAGACGACATGGAGGCACGGCGCAAGGACATCCTGGAAGCCGTAGCGTTTGTCGACAGCGGCCAGGGCGTGGTGTTGTTGACCGATATGTTCGGCGGCACTCCGTCGAACCTCGCCATCTCGGTGATGAACGGCGCCATGGTCGAGGTCGTGGCCGGCATCAATCTGCCGATGCTGATCAAGCTCGCATCGGTCCGGGAGGTGTCACCCCTGAGTCAGGCCGTGACCCAGGCCCAGGATGCCGGACGCAAATACATCAACATCGCAAGCCGGGTGCTGACGGGCAAATGATGGACGAGCCCGAACAACCGGTGTCGGACGCCGTCACGCTCGATGGACGCACAAGCCGCACCTGCCTGATCGTCAACCGTAAGGGCCTGCACGCGCGCGCCACCGCCAAGTTCGTGCATTGCGTCGAAGCCTATGATGCCGACGTGCAGGTGCAACGCGGCGGCGAGACCGTGGGCGGCATGTCGATCATGGGGATCCTGACGCTCGGGGCCGGCCAGGGCTCCACCGTCACCATCGCGGCTACCGGGCCGCAAGCCATGGAGGTGGTCGAAGCCCTGTCGACCTTGATCGCCAATCGGTTCGGGGAAGACGAATAGCGGCTCGTCGACCGTGACGGCCCCGATGCTCGCGGCCGCGGCCCTGCTGGTCGAGGCCGCATTTGGCTACCCGGCCTGGCTGTTCCGGGCCGTGCGCCATCCCGTGGTCTGGATGGGCGCGCTGCTGGCTTGGCTCGACCGTCGCCTCAACGACCCGCAACGAGCTTTCGCCCTCAATCGCCTTGCTGGCGTCGCGGCCCTGCTGGGTCTGCTGGGTGCCACCGCCGTGGTGGCTTGGCCGTTCGACGCTGCCGCGCGAAGCGCCTGGGGGTGGATCTTGAGCGTGCTGGCCGCCTGCAGCCTGCCGGCGCAGCGCAGCCTGCACGATCATGTGCGGGCGGTGGCGGTGGCGCTCGAGAACGACGGGCTCGCCGGCGGCCGGAGCGCCGTCGCCATGATCGTCGGCCGCGACGTGGCGGCGCTTGACGAAGCCGGCGTCGTTCGGGCCGCCATCGAAAGCCTGGCCGAAAATTTTGCGGACGGCGTGGTGGCGCCCGCGGTCTGGCTGGCGCTCGGCGGCGTGACGGGCGGCGCGCTTTACAAGGCCGTCAACACGGCCGATTCCATGATCGGCCACCGGTCCGACCGCTACCGCGCCTTTGGCTGGGCTGCGGCCCGGCTGGACGACCTTGTCAACCTGCCGGCGTCTCGGTTGGCCGCCGTCTGGCTGATCCTCGCGGCCGCGTTGACCTGCGCCGACGCCGGCGCGGCCGTACAGGCCGTGCAGCGCGATGCCCGGCATCATCGATCCCCCAATGCCGGATGGCCGGAGGCCGCGATGGCGGGCGCCCTCGGGATCGCGCTGGCGGGCCCTCGCATCTACGGCGGCACCCGGGTCGACGACCGTTTCATCGGCGGACCGAGGCGGGAGGTTACGCTGGCCGACATCCGCCGCGCCTTGACGCTCTACCGCGTCGCCGCCGCCCTGCAGGTCGCGGTTCTGCTGGGTGTCGCCCTGGCGCTGCGGAGGTGAGCAGCGACTACCGAGCCTCTTACGGGCTTGTCCGGGCGCGCGCCAAAGCCAACATGCGCTCGAGGTCGACATGGTTCTCGAGATGAGCCGCGAGCTCGTCGAGGGTCGCCTCGATCAGTGCCTCATAGGCAAGGTCCGAGGCCGGCGCGCCGAGGCGACCCAGCCAGGCAGCCCGCTGGGCATCGTGGCCGAACAAGCCGTGCACGTAGCAGGCCGACACGCGCCCATCGGCCGACGTAGCACCCTCAAGCCGCCCGTCCGCGAAGCGTAACAACGGCCGCGCGAGGTCGGACCCTTTGGTGGTACCAACATGCATCTCATAACCCGAGAATGGCACGCCATCGGCGACAGCAGTGCCGGCCACGGCCGTCAGCACCTTGCGGCCGGTCAGCACGGTCGAGACCTGCAGCAAGCCGAGCCCGTCGCAACCGCCCGGCGGCCCCTCGATACCATCGGGGTCGTCGATGCGCTGGCCGAGCATCTGGTAGCCGCCGCATAGCCCGAGCACGCGGCCGCCCTGGCGGACATGCGCCATGATGTCGATGTCCCAGCCGTTATGGCGCAACGCTAAAAGATCGGCGATCGTCGCCTTCGAACCGGGCAGCAGGATGAGGTCGGCCGGGGGCAGCGGGCGGCCGGGGCGCGCAAGGGTGAGGTCCACCCCGGGTTCCAGCCGCAGCGGGTCGAGGTCGTCGAAATTGGCGATGCGGGGCAGCAACGGCACGACGACGCGCAACCGCCCGCCCCCGCCCTGCCGGCCCGACCAGCCTGCGAGCGCCATCGCGTCCTCGGCCGGCAAACGATGCGCCCCGGGGAAGAACGGTACCAGCCCCAGCGCCGGCCAGCCGGTGTGGTGCTCGATGATCCGCATGCCGTCGCCGAACAGCGCCGGGTCGCCACGGAACTTGTTGACCAGGAAGCCTCGCACCATGGCGGCATCGGCCGGATCGATCACCGCCTTGGTGCCAACCAGCTGGGCGATGACGCCGCCCCGGTCGATGTCGCCAGCCAGCACCACCGGCACCCCGGCGGCCCGCGCGAACCCCATATTGGCGATGTCGTTGGCCCGCAGATTGACCTCCGCGGCCGAGCCGGCGCCTTCCACCAGCACCAGATCGGCCTCCCGCTCGAGCGTCGCGAAGCTGTCCAGCACGGCCGCCTTCAGGCGCGGCTTCCAGGCCTGGAACTCACGCGCCTTGGCGGTGCCGATGACCCGGCCGCCGACCACCACCTGCGACCCCACCTCGCTCTGCGGCTTCAACAGCACGGGGTTCATCAGCACACTCGGCGCCACCCCGCAGGCGCGGGCCTGCAGCGCCTGGGCACGCCCGATCTCGCCTCCGTCGGGCGTTACGGCCGCGTTGTTGGACATGTTCTGCGGCTTGAAGGGTCGCACCCGCAGGCCGCGCCGCGTATAGGCGCGGCAAAGGCCTGCCACCAGCAGCGACTTGCCGACATCCGAACCGGTGCCCTGCAGCATCAGGGCCGGGGTGACGAGCCCGCCATCGACCGGCATCAGAACTCGATTCCAGCCTGCGCCTTCACGCCGGCCGCAAAATGGTGCTTCACCAGCGTCATCTCGGTGACGAGATCGGCGGCCGCGATCAGCGCCGGCTTGGCATTGCGGCCGGTGACGACAACGTGCAGGTCCGACCGTCGAGCGACAAGCGCCGCCACCACACCGTCGAGCGGCAGGTAGTCGTAACGAAGCGCGATGTTCAGCTCGTCGAGCACCAGCAGGCGGACCGCAGGGTCGGCCATCAAGGCCTGGGCCTGCGCCCAGGCGGCTTCCGCGGCCGCGATGTCGCGCGCCTTGTCCTGGGTTTCCCAGGTGAAGCCCTCGCCCATCGTGTGCCAGCGCACCCGGTCGGAGAACCCCTCCAGCACCCTTCGCTCGCCCGTGTCCCAGGCGCCCTTGACGAACTGGACCACCCCAACGGTCCAGCCATGGCCAAGCGCCCGCAGCAGCAGCCCAAAGGCCGCCGTCGACTTGCCCTTGCCCGGGCCGGTGTTGACGATCAGCAGCCCCTTCTCGGCCACGGTCTTCGACGCCACCTCGGCATCCTGCACGGCTTTGCGATGCACCATCTTGGCTTTGTGGCGTTCGCCCTCCCGGTCGGGAATGACGTGGCCGTGCGCCGGATCGTGCGAGGGGTCGGGACCTGTGCTCATTGGCACGGCATAAACCGGTTTGCCGGGCAAATCACCCGCTGTGGCCGGAATGCCGCATTGGGCGGAACTCACGTTGGGCGCCATGCTCCAGCCAAGCCAGACCGGTTAATGCTTGCCCACTGCCGCTATGCGGTCACGCCCGCAACGGACCGCCATGGCCAAGCCCCTCATCATCCTCACCCTGCTCGGCCTCGCGGCCGCGATCGCGCTGATCGGCATCTTTGGGGCGGGCTCCGTCTGGTCGGCTTTCGAGGCGGTCGGCTGGGGCGCCGTGCTGGTGATGGGAGTGCGGGCCGTCGAGACGTCCGGTGCCGGTGTTGCCTGGGCCTGGCTGCTGCCGACGGGCGACCGTCCGCGCCTCGGCGTTTTCATGCTGCTGCGCTGGCTTCGCGAATCGATCAACTGCCTGTTACCCGTGGCCCAGGTGGGCGGCGACCTGATCGGGGCACGGCTGCTCACCTTCTGGCGGGTGCCGGGCGGCCCCGCGGCCGCCAGCGTCATCGCGGACCTGTTCGTGCAGACGGTGACGCAATTCGTCTTCACGCTGCTGGGTGTCGGGCTGTTGATCGCGGCGGTGGGCGACAGCGCCCTCGCGCGCTGGGTGCTGGTCGGCTGCGCCCTGATGGCGCCGGCGCTCGTCGGGTTCTTCCTGGCCCAGCGGTTCGGCGGCTTCCGCTTGGTCGAGCGGCTGTTGGCCAAGCTCGCCCGGAACCCGAAATGGGCGGCGCTCGGCGGCATCACGTCTCTGCATGACAGTCTGCAGGCGATCTACCGTCGTCCTGGGCCGCTGATGGTCGCCACCCTCCTGCATCTCGTCATCTGGTTTGTGGGCGTATGGGAGATCGACTTCGCTCTGCGGTTCATGGGTCACGGCGTCGACTACACCACGGCACTCATCATCGAGAGCCTCGCCCAGGCGGTGCGCGGCGCGGCCTTCGTGGTGCCGGGCGCCATCGGGGTTCAGGAAGGCGGTTTCATCGCGCTGTGTGCCATCTTCGGCATCCCGGCCCCGACCGCCATCGCGCTGTCGCTGGTCAAGCGGCTGCCCGAGGTGTTGCTGGGAATACCCGGCCTGTTTATTTGGCAGGGGCTCGAGGGGCGCCGACTCTTGCGCCGCGGATCGGCCGATGCCAAGCAGGACGCGTCCCAACCGGTCTGAGCCGCCTTCGGGGGCAGGCGTGCTCGAGGGGTGAGATCGCGTTTGAACCAAGGTGGCGCGTGCCGCCGCAGCCGGCACCACGGATGACGCCCTTTTTCGCTTTCTCGCCCCCAAGGCCCGAAGCCGCATGAGCCTGATCGCCTCTGCGTTCTGGCTGATGGCGATTGTCGGCTGCCTTTATACGCTTGCGGCGCTCGCGTGCCTGATCCGGTTCGCGTGTCAGCCCGGCTCGGAGGCGATCATCCATCCCACCGTGACGGTATTGAAGCCGCTGCACGGCGACGAGCCTTTGTTGTTCGACAATCTCGCCTCGGTGCTCCGGCAAACCTATGCGGGCGCGGTCTCGGTCATTTGCGGCGTTGCGGACGCGGCCGATCCCGCCGTGGACGTCGTCGAGCGGCTGCGGGCGGCCTTTCCAGACGCCGACCTGCGCCTGGTGGTCGACGGACGGCGGCACGGGCGCAACGGCAAGGTGTCGAACCTCATCAACATGAGCCGGGAGATCGCCGGCGACGTGGTGGTCCTGGCCGACAGCGACATGCGGGTGGAACCCAACTACCTGTCGGATGTGGTCGGCGCCCTGCAGCGGCCCGGCATTGGTGCCGTCACCTGCCTGTATCGCGGCCTGTCGCTGCCGAACCTGTGGTCGCGGCTGGCCACCGGCTGGGTCGACGGTCAGTTCCTGCCCAACGTCGTGCTCGGGCTGGCGCTCGGCATGGCGAAGCCCTGCATGGGTTCGACGATCGCGATGACGCGCGACACGCTCGGGCGCATCGGCGGGTTCGACGCCTTCAAGGATCACCTCGCCGACGATTACGAGATCGGCGCCGCCGTGCGCCGCCTCGGCCTCACGGTGGCGGTGCCGGCGCGGCCGGTGCTGGCCCACACCTCGGCCTCGACCAGCCTGGCGGCCCTGCTGCGACAGGAAGGCCGCTGGAGCCGCACCATCAGGGCGGTGGACCCCGCAGGGTTCGCAGGCTCCATCGTCACCCACGTGCTGCCCTTCGCGATCCTGGCGGCGCTGGCAGACGGGCTGCAGCGCCGAGACTGGGTTCTGCTCGGCGTCGTTCTGGCGCTGCGCATCACCCTGGCGCTGAGCGTAAAACGCTATGTCCGCAAGGACACAGCGGATCTTATTCTCCTTCCACTTCGCGATGTTCTTTCTTTTGCCGTGTTCCTCGGCAGTTTCTGGCCCGGATCGATCGACTGGCGCGGTCATCGGTTCCGTGTCGGCCACGATGGCATCCTGACCGCGCCCGACCACACAGGACCCTAATGCGCACGCTTTTCCTCCAGGCTCCCTCCTTCGACGGCTTCGACGGCGGCGCGGGTTCGCGCTACCAGGCGAAGCGCGAGATCAAGTCCTTCTGGTACCCGACCTGGCTAGCCCAGCCGGCCGCGCTGGTTGAGAACTCCAAGCTGATCGACGCCCCGCCGCACAAGACCAAGCTGGCGGAGGTCACGTCGCAGGCGAAGGATTTCGACCTGACCATCATGCACACCTCGATCCCGTCCTTTAATTCGGACGTGAAGGTGGCCCAGGCCCTGAAGGCCGCGAACCCGTCGATGAAGATCGGCATGATCGGCGCCAAGGTGGCGGTCGAGTCGGACAAGAGCCTCGCCCAGGCCCCCGTCATCGATTTTGTCTGCCGCAACGAATTCGACTTCACCGTGAAGGACGTCGCTGACGGCCAGAACTGGGCCTCGATCCCGGGCCTGTCGTTCCGCAACGAGTCCGGCGTCATCGTGCACAACAAGGACCGCGCGATCCTCGAGAACATGGATGCGCTTCCCTTCGTCACGCCGGTCTACAAGCGCGACCTCGTGATGGAGAACTACTTCATCGGCTACCTGAAGCACCCCTACATCTCGATCTACACGGGCCGTGGCTGCAAGAGCCGCTGCACCTTCTGTTTGTGGCCGCAGACGGTGGGCGGTCACCGCTACCGCACCCGCTCGGTCGACCACGTGATCGAGGAGATCGTCTGGGCCAAGAAGAACTTCCCGCAGACCAAGGAATTCTTCTTCGACGATGACACGTTCACGGACGACCTGCCGCGCGCCGAAGCCATCGCGGCCCGGCTCGGCAAGCTCGGCATCACCTGGTCCTGCAACGCCAAGGCCAACGTGCCGCGCGACACGCTGAAGAAGCTGAAGGACGGTGGCCTGCGGCTGCTGCTCGTCGGCTACGAGTCCGGCAACCAGCAGATCCTGCACAACATCAAGAAGGGCATGCGCATCGAGGTGGCGGAACAGTTCACCAAGGACTGCCACGAACTCGGCATCGCGATCCACGGCACCTTCATCCTCGGCCTGCCGGGCGAGTCGAAGGAAACCATCCAGGAAACCATGGCCTTCGCCAAGCGGATCAACCCGCACACCATCCAGGTTTCGCTGGCCGCGCCCTACCCCGGCACCTTCCTGTTCAACCAGGCGGTCGAGAACGGCTGGCTCGACGAGAAGAACGCCGAGCTCGTCGACGAGTCCGGCGTGCAGATCGCGCCGCTGCACTACCCGCACCTGACCCACACCGAGATCTTCCAGTCGGTCGAGACCTTCTACCGGTCGTTCTACTTCCGCACCGGCAAGATCGCCTCGATCGTGGGCGAGATGGCGCGCGACCGGCAGATGCTGGTGCGCCGGCTGCGCGAGGGCGTGGAGTTCTTCCACTTCCTCAAAGAGCGCCGCTCGCTGGACATCGCGGCCTAACGGCACCCGAGCTGAACGGCCCGGCAGGCGTCACCACGGCATGCCGGGCCGTTTCGCAACCAAACCAGCTGCATCATGAAGCACCTGATCGTCACGGCCGACGACTTTGGCCTCGCCCCCGAGGTCAATGACGCGGTGGAACACGCCCACACGGCGGGCATTCTCACGACCGCCAGCCTGATGGTGGGCGCGCCGGCATCCGCCGCGGCGGTCGCGATCGCCAAGCGCCGCCCCGGCCTGCGTGTGGGGCTGCACCTCACGCTACTCGAAGCGCCACCGGTGCTGCCGAAGGCACAGATCCCCGATCTCGTCGGGCCAAACGGGCTGTTCCGCACCGATATGGCAAAGGTCGGCGCCGACATGTTCTTCCGCAAGGACGTGCAACGCCAGCTCGCGGCCGAGATCGAGGCGCAATTCGCGGTCTTTGCCGCGACGGGGTTGCGGCTCGACCACGTCAATGCCCACAAGCACTACCACCTGCACCCGACCGTCACGACCCTGTTGATGCAGATCGGCCCCCGCTACGGCATGCGATGGGTGCGGGTGCCGGACGAGCCGAACGTCATGGTGCGGGCCATCGACCCGGCGGCGCCCCGCCTGACGCCCGCCATCACCACACCCTTCACGACCATGTTGAAATACCGATTGCGCGTGGCGGGCTTCAAGGTGCCGGACCATGTGTTCGGCTTAGCCTGGTCCGGCGCCATGACGGCCGATCGGCTCGCCGCCCTGCTGGTGCATCCGCCCCAGGGTGTCACCGAAATCTATACCCACCCGGCGACCACCGGCGGCTATCCCGGATCGGCGGCCGGCTATCGCTATGCGGATGAGTTGGCAGCCCTGGTATCCGACGACGTGCGCGCCGCGGCACGCGATTGTGGTGCCAGCCAGGGCGGCTACATGGACGCCCCGCCTCAAATCTAGGGCCGACCACGTCAGCGAAGACAGACCTGAGCGACGGCATCCTTCAGGGTGCGCGGCCCATGGTCGGGGCCTGCCGGACATCGACGGCTCGTCGCATCGGGGAGACAGGTATCTCACCTGTGTCGAACGAAAACGCCCGCAGCACGAGCCGCGGGTTGTTGTTGTTGCAGCATGATGGACCTGGATCCAGCTTGCCGGGCGAAGCAAGCTCCGCCCCTGACGTCGCTAGAACTTGTAGTTCAGGCCGGCGCGGGCGAGGTCGCCCTCGTTCTTGAACCGCACCGTATAGGTGCCGGTCGCCGCATTGGCGCCTGTCGCGGTGGTGGCCACATCGGTCTTGCCGAGATCGTAATGCAGGTACTCGGCCTTGATGGTCACGGCGCTCGACTTAAAGAAGTTCAGCAACGACGAGGTGGGAAGCGCATATTCCACGCCACCGCCATAGGCATAGCCGGTCGCCATGTCGTCGGTGTGGCCTGCATATTCCAGGGCGCCATTGCCGCCGCTGTAGAAGTTGGCGCGGTCGTTGACGCCGCCATAGGCGAAGCCGCCGGTGCCATAGACCATGAACTGATTGAAGGCGTAGCCGAAGCGGCCCCGCACCGTGCCGAGGTAATCGAGGCCGGTGCGGAAGCTGCTTGTGGCGCCGTTCAACGACACCGCGGTGCCGCGGCTGAGGTCGGTGTAGGCCGCATCGGCCTCGACACCGATCACGATGCCGCTGCCCGGCCCGCCGAAGCCGCCGCCAAACCCCGGCACCTGCAGGTTATAGCCGATCTGGCCGCCGCCCGTAAAACCGTCGGCCGAGGCCTTGATCGACCCGGGCCGGAAGCCGGTCGCTACGCCATTGGCGTCGCCCGCTCCATCGACCGTCGTGACGCGCGTGTCGGAATCGAACGCATAGCCGGCGTTGACGCCGAAATAGCCACCCGTCCAGGTGAAAGCCGGCAGCAGCGGGGGCGCGTAGACCGGGGGTGCCAAGCGGCTCGGCAGGTCAGCCGCGAAGGCGCCCGACGTCAATGCGGCAAGCGCGCCTGCGCCGGCTAGGATCGATCGCATCATGGTGGCCCCCGCGAATGACGTTGCCGTCGTTGCAGCAATCATACGCCGATCGCGCCCGAAGTCCGTCACCCGGTGAACACAGTCTCTCCATAATGCGCGCGGTCAACGCGGCCGCAGGTCGGCCTCCAGCAGCGCGCGAAGCGCCGGCGTCACGCTGGGCCTGTGCCCGAACCAGCGCGCGAAACCGGGCACCGCCTGATGCATCAGCATGCCCAGCCCCCCCACCGCGCGATGGCCGCGCGCCCGCGCATCACGCAGCAGATCGGTTTCGAGCGGCGCATAAACGATGTCGCAGACCACGGCTCCGCGTTTCAGGCCGGTGAGGTCTAGCACCAGCGGGGGCTTGCCCTGCATGCCGAGCGCGGTCGTGTTCACCAACAAATCCGTGTCGTTCAGCAGGGCTGGCATTGCAGCGAGGTCATGCACGGCGGGCAGCCGGGCGAAGCTTTGCGACAGGGCGTCGGCCGTCGCATGCGACCGATTGGCAAGACGCACATCGAGCCCACGCTGCAGAAGGCCATGCACGATGGCCCGTGCCGCTCCTCCGGCCCCGATCACGGTGGCGGTGCGGGCCTCGGCATCCCAATCCGGCGCCTCCTGGTCGAGCGCCGCCAGAAAGCCGACCGAATCCGTGTTGCCGCCCCACAGCCGCTCGCCTTCGAACCACAGGGTGTTCACGGCCCCGATGGCGCGGGCCGCATCGTCGAGGTTATCGACGAGCGCCAGCACGGCGGTCTTGTGCGGCACCGTGACATTGCCGCCGACGAAACCCGCGGAGTGCAGGCTAGCGATGAAGGATGCCAGATCGGCGGGCGCGACCTCGATGCGCTCATAGGAGCCGGCAAGGCCCAGGGTTTGGAGCCAGTGACCGTGCAGGATCGGCGAACGGGATTGTGCGATCGGCTGGCCGATCACGAAGGCACGGGGAAAGGTCACGCGGAAAGCACATCCTCGTAGATGTCACGGAGCGGCACGGCGAGGCCAAGCGCCGGCAGATCGAGGATCGCATCGAGCCCCTCGAGGCTGCGCAAGCTCGCCCAAGCATCCCCCGTGCGATCGAAAACATGCACGCAGGCCTGATCCCGCTCGATCAGGACATAATGCTGCAATGAGGCAAGGCGTCGGTACGCCTGCCACTTCTCGTGGCGATCCCTGTGGGCGCTGCCGCGCGACATCACCTCGACAAGGATCACCGGGTTGTCGACGGATGTCGCCCCGGACCGCAAGGGGCCGCAGGCCACCATCACGTCGGGCAGCGTCGCGCTCTCGACCGCCTTGTTCTTCATGTAAAAGGTCTCGAGGAACACGTGAAAGGGCGCGCCGGCGGCTTTCAATTGCTGGCGCAAGCGGAAGGCGACGTTCTGACTGATGCGGTTGTGCTCCCAGCGTGCTCCGACCATCATCTTGATGACCCGTCCAGCGATCAACTCCCAGCGCTGATCGTGTGGTCTGTCGGGCAGAAGGTCCTCGAAATCCTCGAAGCTCAGGGTGTCGTAAGGTGCGATGAAATGCGACATCCTCACACCTTCGTTTGATCGGCGCCGCGTGACGTCGGAACCGCTCGGCTTGCAATTGCAGGAGAACAATAGCACAGCCGGCACCATCCCGCGAAGGACCCCCGATTGCCACCACCCCGCCGCCTGACCACGCCTGAGAAGCGCGACGACGACCATGATGTGTCGTTGCGACCGCTCGTGCTCGGCGACTTCGTCGGCCAGGCCGCCATCCGAAAGAACCTGAAGACCTTTGTGGAAGCCGCGAAGCAGCGCGGCGAGGCGCTCGACCACGTGCTGTTCGTCGGCCCGCCGGGGCTCGGCAAGACCACGCTGGCCCAGATCGTGGCGCGCGAGCTCGGGGTCAACTTCCGCTCCACCTCCGGTCCGGTGATCGCCAAGGCGGGCGACCTCGCGGCGCAGCTGACCGCGCTGGAAGAGCGCGACGTGTTGTTCATCGACGAGATCCACCGCCTCAACCCGGCCGTCGAGGAGATCCTCTACCCGGCCATGGAGGATTTTCAGCTCGACCTCATCATCGGCCAGGGCCCGGCGGCCCGGTCGGTGAAGATCGACCTCGCCAAATTCACCCTGGTTGGGGCCACCACGCGGGCGGGCCTGCTCACCACCCCGCTACGCGACCGCTTCGGCATCCCGTTGCGGCTCAACTTCTATACGGTGCCCGAACTGCAGCACATCGTGTCGCGCGGTGCCCGGGTGCTCGGCATCGGCATGGCGGACGACGGTGCCAACGAGATCGCCAAGCGGGCACGCGGCACGCCACGCATCGCCGGCCGGCTGCTGCGCCGCGTGCGGGACTTCGCCATCGTGGACGGCGAGCCGGTCATCACCCGGGCGATCGCCGATGGCGCCCTCAAGCTGCTCGAGGTCGATGCCATCGGGCTCGACCAGATGGACCGACGTTATCTCGACGCTATCGCGCTGTCGTTCGGCGGCGGCCCGGTCGGCATCGAGACCCTGGCGGCGGCGCTGAGCGAGCCGCGCGACGCCATCGAGGACATCATCGAACCCTATATGATCCAGATCGGCTTCCTGCAGCGCACGCCGCGCGGTCGCCTGTTGACGCCGCATGCCTTCAGGCACCTCGGCTATACGGCGCCGTCGCGCCCCGAGACCGGCCAGTTCGGCATGTTTCAGGATGCGCCGGATGCTTGAGGCGGCCCACGCGCTGGCGGTCCGGGTTTATTATGAGGACACGGATTTCGGCGGCGTCGTTTATCACGCCAACTATCTGCGCTTCATGGAGCGGGGTCGCACGGAATTCATCCGGGCGCGCGGCATCGTTCAATCGGAGCTGCGCGACGAAGCCGGCGAGGCGCTCACCTTCGTGGTGCGCCACATGGACATCGATTTCCTGCGCCCAGGCCGCATGGACGATCTGCTGCGGGTCGAAACCCGGGTCGCCAAGCGCGGGGGCGCCTCGGTGGCGATGGCGCAGCGGGTGCTGCGCGGTGACGAGGTGCTGGTGACGGCCTCGGTCACCGTGGTGCTGGTCGGCGGCGGCCGGCCCCGCCGCATCCCGGCGGACCTTGGGCGAAAGCTCTTCGATTGAGTCTTAGCCGCCTCGGTCTTAACGCGATATTAACGTTGACACTTGCTTAATGGCCACAGATGGGCGAACCATCGCGGCCGACCGCAGCCCCACAATCGACGGATTCGGGCCGCACGAGACGCGCCACGGCACCCCTGCCGGTCCGCCCGCAAGGATTTCGAGCCCCGATGAACCCCGCTGATACCGCCGCGGCGGCGACCGAAGTCTCCATTCTGACGATGTTCTTCAACGCATCGCTCGTGGTGAAGATCGTCATGATCGGCCTGTTGAGCGCCTCGGTCTGGTGCTGGGCCATCATCATCAACAAGACGATGTTGTTCTCGAAGACCCGCAAGGCGATGGACCGCTTCGAGCAGGTGTTCTGGTCGGGCCAGTCGTTGGAAGAGCTTTACCAGAACTCCTCGCAGCGACCGACGATCGGCATGGCCTCGTGTTTCGTCGCCGCGATGCGCGAATGGAAGCGCTCGTTCCAGAACGTCGGCGCGTCGTTCATGGGCCTGCACGCCCGGCTCGACAAGGTGCTGGACGTATCGATCGCCCGCGAGGTGGAGAAGCTCGAATCCGGCCTGCTGGTGCTGGCCACCGTGGCTTCGACCGCGCCCTTCGTGGGGCTGTTCGGCACCGTTTGGGGCATCATGTCGTCGTTCCGCTCGATCGCGGCTTCCAAGAACACCTCGCTGGCCGTCATCGCACCGGGCCTCGCGGAAGCCCTGTTCGCCACCGCGATCGGCCTCTTCGCCGCCATTCCGGCGCTGATCTTCTTCAACAACCTGCAGGGCATGGTGGCGCGCTTCCAGGCCCGCATGGAATCCTTTGCCGACGAGTTCTCCTCGATCCTGTCGCGCCAGATCGACCAGCACGTCGGCGGCGAGCGGGACCGCGCGGCGTAACGCGGCCCGTCCCGGAGAACTGCACCATGGGTATGTCGGTCGGCGCAGGCGGCAAGGGCGGGCGGCGCAAGCGCGGGGTGCCGCGCTATGGCGCCATGGCGGACATCAACATGACGCCGTTCATCGACGTCATGCTGGTGCTGCTCATCATCTTCATGGTGGCGGCGCCGCTGCTGGCGTCGGGTGTTCAGATCGATTTGCCGAAGACCTCGGCGGCGGCCCTCAACGTCGACCAGAAGCCGCTTAGCGTCGCCATCGACGAGAAGGGCGACACCTTCGTCAACGACGTGCCGGTGCCGGCCGACGGCCTGGCCAACCAGCTCTCCACCATGGCGAAGGAAGGCTTTGACGAACGCATCTACGTGCGGGCCGCCAAAACCGTGAACTACGGCCGGGTGGCTGAGGTCATGTCCACCATCACGTCCGCCGGCTTCAAGAAGGTCGCGCTCGTGACCGAGAACGACAAGCAGTAACGAGGCCGCTTTGAAGCTCAAGCTTTCAGAGCCTGGCTATGCGGTGTCGGGCGGTATCCACCTCGTCGCGCTGCTGCTCCTGCTGCTGACCTTCGCGTCGAAGCCCGAGAGCTTCGACCCCATGCAGGAAACCGTGCCGATCGAGACGGTGACGGATTCCGAGTTCAACAAGGTCATGCAGGGCGACAAGAGCGCCAAGGAGGTCGTCAAGGATGCGACCACCAAGGTCGACAAGGTTGATCCGAACCCCGACCCCACCCCGAAGCCGGTGACGAACCCGGCCGACAAGGCTGTGCCGACGCCACCCCCGCCACCGGTCGAGCCCCCGCC
>NZ_JARPVX010000049.1:0-30280 GCF_033947565.1 Lichenihabitans sp. Uapishka_5 | reverse complement strand
CCCGTTGCGCTCGCCGCCTGACCCGCTACCATTATGCAGCACCGCCCTGCGTCACCGAATTCCAACACGCTTCGCGACGGCACCCAGCGTCGCGGCTTGCCTTCTTGCGACGTGATGTCGGGCGTGCCGCTGTTCGTCTTCGGGGATCGGCATGGATACGCCGACACCACCTTCGTGGATCACGCTTTTTGAATGTCAGCGCCTCGGACGATCGACAACGAGATAGCCTTGGATGAGACGTATCCAAGCGGGGCGACGTCGTGTGGCGGATCGGCCGGAAGGTAGCAGCTCGGTCGCCACCGAGAAGCCGCCGTCAGGGCATGACCAGCCGTCGCAACCGCTTCGACGCGAGATCAGACAGCGGAAGCGAAGGACGCCACCGCTTGGTACAGCCGTTCGGGATCCTCCAACATCGGATAGTGACCGCATCCCTCGATCCTGACCATCTGGGCGTTGGGGTAAGACGCCATGACGGACGCCTGGATCCTCTCCACGGGCGCTCCCGGGTCCAACTCCCCGATGACGACGACGACGGGGGTCGCGTTACCCATCGCCTCAGCGGCGAAGTCCGTCCCTGTCCAAGACGCCATGTAGGCTTCGAGGCACGCGGGGGTCGTCGAGGAGATGCTCATGTCGAGCAGCCTGTCCAGCCATCCGTCGTCACGGATGCGGCCGGTGTTCACGTCGATGAGGTTTCGACGGGCAGGTCTCGATGCCATGGCCTCCCTGAGCAGGCTCCGCCGCGCATCGTCGATCTTGGCCCCCGACGCAGGAACGGGAGCGACGAGGATGGCCGAGCGCAGCCGGTCGGGATGGTCCACCATCAGCCGTTGCGCCGCCATAGCGCCCATGGAGTGGCCCAGCACGTGGAAGTCATGCCAACCCTGAGCGTCCGCACACGTGACCACGTCCCGCGCGACGTCCTCGACCGTCATGCCGCCCTGGGCGTCGGCCCTGATGCCGTAGCCGCGACAGTCGAAGAACGCGAACGAGAACCTGTCCTCGTCTATCAGCGGGAGCATGTCGTCGAATAGGTGGTGGTCACCCATCCAGCCGTGCGCCACGACCACCCGGATCGGACCATGCCCGACGACGAGGGTGGGAAACTGCGCGGTGCTTGTCTCTGACATCCCCTAATACCCCGGCTTCTGCGATTGTGGTGCGGTGATGGTTTCGTGTTGCCCGATGCCGGCCCTCGTGGCGGCTATGCTGGCCGCGGCCGCGGCCGCGAGCAGGCGGACGTCGTTCGTCAGCGTCACCAGGTCGAACCCCCATCCGACGGCCTTGGCGGCATAGCCTGGGGTACCGCAGTGGAGCGCGGCCTTGATCCCGGCCCGCTTCGCGGCCGCCAGGATCCTCTTGATGGCGTCGACCATCTCCGGCTCCTCGCGGTCGAAGCCGATCGGGTGACGCATGCCGGTCAATCCCAGCGTCAGGTCGGCCGGCCCGACGTAGACGCCGTCGAGTCCGGGGGTGGCGACGATCTCGTCGAGATTGGCGAAGGCCTCGGCCGTCTCGATCATCGCGAAGCAGACGACGGTGGCGTCCGCCTTCACGCCGTAGTCCGCTCCGGCGGATATCACCGCGCGGCTCGGACCGAAGCTGCGCGTTCCGGTCGGAGGGTAGCGGACGTAGGAGACGAGCCGCTCGGCCTCCTCGCGCGTGTTGATCATCGGGCAGATCACGCCGTAGGCGCCCGCGTCGAGCATCTTCATGATGATGCCCGGCTCGAGCCACGGGACGCGGGCCATGAGGGCGACGCCGCTCGTCCGCATGGCCTGGAACATGGCGACCGCGGTCTGGTAGTCGACGAGGCCGTGCTGCAGGTCGATCGAGATCGCGTCGTAGCCCTGCTCGGCCATGATCTCGGCCGTGAACGCGTTGGGGATGGAGAGCCACCCGTTCAGCACTGGTCGCCCCGCGGCCCAGAGGTCCTTCATCGTGTTCGGCTTCAAGGCGTCCTCCTCATGCGCGCCGGTACCTGCGGATGACGTCCGGGTCCGGCTCGAACCCGAGACCGGGCGCCTCAGGCACCCGGACCGTCCCGCCGTCCCTCAGACCGTTCACGTCCGTGAGCCAGGCGTCCGGGTCGACGAAGTTGTATTCGAGGGCATGGACGCTGGGATGCGCGGCAGCGATGTGCAGGCTGGCGTAGAGGCCCGGACCGAAATAGGGCGAGTGCGGCATGACAGCGGCTTGCGCGGCGTCGGACAGACGGAGGACCGAAAGGAACTCCGAGACCCCGCCGACCTTGGTGACGCTCGGCTGGACGATGTCCACGGCACCGGCACGGAGCGCCTCGGAGAACTGCCTCGTCGTGCACCAGTTCTCGCCGGCCGCGATCGGCACGCCGGAACCACGGACCCGCGCCAAGGCCGCGAAGTCTTCCGGAGGGAAGATGGGTTCCTCGAGCCAAGTCAATCCGAGGCCCTCGATCCGACCGCGGTTCTCCGCGACGAACTCCTCCGACCAGCCGCAGTTCACGTCCGTGCAAAGGTCGACGGAGGGTCCCACGGCCGTTCGGCAGGCCTCGATCTCGTCGAGCCCGACCTCGTGGAGCTTGATGGAGCGGAAGCCCGCCTTGAGGACCTCGTCGCACGACGTCGTGGCGAGCGACGCGTCGGCGTAACGCACCAGGCTCGCGTAGAAGGGTATCGCTAGGCGGGCTCCCTCGCCCGCCCCGAGCAGTCGCTGGAGGGGAACGCCCGCCCGCTTCGCCGCGAGGTCCCACAGCGCGATGTCGACGCCGGATATGGCGAAGACGGTGATGCCGTAGCGACCGAACATGTGGATGCGTCGCTGCTGCTCCAGGTTCCATCTCGGGATGTCCCCGATGGTGGAGCCGACGAGGGTGGGCAGGATGAGCCTGTCGATGATCGCCTTCGTGGCGTCGACGGTGAAGTACCCGAAACCCTCGCCCCAGCCGACGTTCCCGAGTTCGTCCGTCAGTCTCACGAGGCAGAACTCGAGGCTCTTCCAGGCGGTCGGCATTATGCCGACGCCCGATCCCCTCAGCTTGAACGGGATCTCGACGACGATCGTCTCCGCTGCCTCGATCCTCATGCGCCCACCTTCGAGCCCGGAAGGTCGGTGACCGCGAAGAGGCCGCCCACGAAACCGACGCCGTCCTGGGTGCCCATCGAGGAAAGCTCCCGGAAGTCCGCGGAACGGTGCAGGGATGCCTCGTCAACTGGGCGGTATCCCAACGGACCGCGCGTTTGCGGGAACAGCGGGTCGGGACAGGTCGAGACGCCGTAGGACACCTCGTAGGTCAGACCTTCGGCCGTCAGGCCGAGACCTATCAGCCGGGCCAGGTCGACGGCGCTCGTCCACATGCGCTCCCGCCTGCCGTCGACGATCTCCGGATCCGCGTTGCCGATGCGGACGACGAGGGTGGCGATGCCGTAACGGTGCGCGTACATGGCGCAGGCCGCCTCGCCGAACGCCTTGCTCAGGGCGTAGAACCCGTCGGGGGCAATCGTAGCGTGATCATCATACGCCTGACTGGACGGCAGCAGGCCGAGGATGTGATGGCTGCTGGCGAAGACGAAGCGTCGAACGTCGTGCCGCCGGCATGCCTCCAGCAGGTTCAGCACGGCCGTGTAGTTGGGCGCGAGCGTGTCCGCGAACGCGACGTCGGGCGCCACGAGGCCGGCGAGGTGAACGACCCCGTCGACGCCTCGGACCGCCGCGTCGGCGACGATCGGGTCGGCGAGGTCGCCGGTCAACGCGGTTTCCCCCGCGCCCATGTCGTCCACGGGAACGATGTCGTTCACGCGCAGGTCGAAACGTTGGCGCAGGAGAGGGCGAAGCATCCGCCCAACCCTGCCGGACCCTCCCGTGAGCAGGATCAGTGGTCTCTCTTCTGGCATGTCCGTCCCTCGGATCGTTTCTTGTTCGTCAGTGGAGCAGCTGGCGCAGGAAGGCCTTCGTCCGTTCGTGCTGCGGGTTGCCGAAGAAGGTCTCAGGATCCGCCTCCTCGACGATCCGGCCCTTGTCCATGAAGACGACGCGGTCCGCCACCTGTCGCGCGAAGCCCATCTCGTGCGTGACGCAGAGCATGGTCATTCCCGAGTTCGCCAGGGAGACCATGACGTCCAGGACCTCCTTGACCATCTCCGGATCCAGCGCGGAGGTCGGTTCGTCGAAGAGCATGATGCGCGGCTTCATGGCGAGCGACCGGGCGATGGCGACGCGTTGCTGCTGTCCGCCGGAGAGTTGGCCTGGGTACTTGTTCGCCTGCTCCGGAATGCGGACCCGCTCGAGGAGCTCCATCGCGACCCCATCGGCATCCTTCCGCGACATCTTGCGGACCTTGATGAGCGCCAGCGTGCAGTTCTGCAGGATCGTCAGGTGCGGGAAGAGGTTGAAGTGCTGGAACACCATGCCGACCTCGCGCCGGACCTGGTCGACCCGCTCCCGCTGGTCGGTCAACTCGACGCCGTCGACGACGATCTTCCCCGCCTCGTGGGTCTCGAGGTGGTTGATGCACCGGATCATGGTCGACTTGCCCGAGCCGGACGGCCCGGCGATCACCAGCCGCTCGCCCACGCGGACCTTGAGGCTCACGTCGTGGAGCACCTGCGTCGGGCCATAGAACTTGCTGACGCCGTAAAGCTCGACGGCCACGGCACGGTCGGACGTGTTCGCCTGCCGTGCCTGCGCGCGCGGAGACGCGCGATCGACCTCGACCATCTTCGGAATCCCTTTCAAACCGCGGCGCGGACGAGGTGACGGGTGAGGCGGCGCTCGAACAGGATCCAGACCCTGCGGACGACTTCGACCATCAGGAAGTAGATGACGGCGGCCCAGATGTAGACCTGGAACTCGAACGACCGGGCGAAGGCGAGCTTCGTGGCCTGCATGAGCTCCGGGACCGTGACGATGCTCGCGATGGCGGAGGCCTTGAGGGAGAGGATCAGCTCGTTCCCGAGGGGCCGTAGCGCGAGGATCATGGCCTGCGGGAGGAGCACCCTCACGAGGGTCACCCACGAGCCGAGACCGAGTGAGGCGGCCGCCTCCGTCTGACCTCTCGGCAGCGACCCGAGCGCAGCTCGGAGGATCTCCGCCTGGTATGCCGTGGTGTTGATGGTGAACGCGAACAGGGCGCAGAAGAAGGCGTCGCGGAAGAACCACCATACGTGGAAGGCGTCGAGCGGGCCGCGCATCTGGCCCGCCCCGTAGTAGATGAGGAACAGCTGCGCCAGCAGCGGGGTGCCACGGAAGAAGAGGATGTAGCACTTCGCGGGCACGCTGAGCAGCCGACTGCGACTGTTCCGGGCGAGGGCCAACGGCAGGGCCATGAGGGCGCCGATCCCCGCGGAGATGAACACGAGTTCGAGCGTGGTCACCAGGCCGCTCAGCATCCGAGGCCCGTAGGCCTGCAGGAGTTCGAGGTTCATCGTGCCCCCCGGTAGGCGCGGTTCGTGCGGACCTCGAGCAGCGCGACGACCGCGCCGGAGACGAGCGAGAGGCAGAGGTAGATCAGGCAGGTCACGCCGTAGAAGAAGATGGGCTGCTTGGTGTTGGAGACCGCGATCGTGGTCTGGCGCATCAGGTCCGACAGCGAGATGACCGACACCAGCGCCGTGTCCTTCAGGAGGACGAACCAAAGGTTGCCGACCCCGGGTAGCGTCAGTCGGAACAGTTGCGGCGCGATGACCGAGACGAACGCGGTCCCGCGGCTGAGGCCGAGCGCGTGCGCCGCCTCGGCCTGTCCCTTCGGGAGCGCCCGCAGCCCGGCCACGAAGATCTCGGAGGCGAACGACGCGAACACCACGCCGAGCGCGAAGAGCCCCGCGAGGAAGCCGTTGATCTCGATCGACGTGCCCGGCCAGGCGGCGTCGACGACCGCCTGGATGAGGAACTGGAGCCCGTAGTAGATGATGAAGATCGTCAGGAGCTCGGGGAGCGCGCGGAAGATGGTCGTGAAGACCAGGGCGGCGCGCGAGAGCATCCTGTTCCGCCCGTTGATCATGATCGCCAGGAGCAACCCCGACGCGAGGCCGAAGGGCAACGTGGCGACGGCCAGCCGGATCGTCAGCCACACGCCGCTGGCGAGCTGGCTTCCCCAGCCTTCAGGGCCGAACGACAGAAGTTGGAAGGCACCCATGATTTCGCCGCCCGGACGTTGAAGCCGGCCGACGACGGGTCGTCGGCCGGTGTGGACCAGCGGTCCTCAGTAGACGGAGAAGGGGAAGTACTTGTCGTTGTCGGCCTTGTAGCTGCCGTCGGCGAGGCTCGCCTTGATGGCCGTGTTGAACATCGCCAGGAGCTCCGGCGCGTCCTTGCGGACCGCCACGCCCTTCCCGTACCCGAAGTCCTTCGGATCGCTCATGTCGGGACCGACGAGCTCGCAGCACTTGCCGTCGCTCGACTTCTTCATCCACTCGTTCAGGAGGACCTTGTCGGAGAAGACCAGGTCGACGCGACCCGACGCGAGGTCGGCGCTCGCGTCATCGACGGACTGGTACGTCTTGACAGTCGAGTCCTTGTAGTTCTTGTCGAGGAAGGAGGCCTGGGTGGTCGAGCCCTGGGCTCCGATCGTCTTGCCGGCCAGCCCCTTGGGCGAGGTGTCCCCGACCTTGGACGTCGTGGCCGCCATGAAGTGCGCCGGGGTGTTGTAGTACTTGTCGGAGAAGTCGACCTTCTTCTTGCGCTCGTCCGTGATGCTCATCGACGACGCGATGGCATCGTACTTGCCGGCGAGTAGGCCCGGGATCATGCCGTCCCAATCCTGCACCACGAAGGTACATTCGACCTTCATGTGCGTGCAGAGCGTCTTGGCCACGTCCACGTCGAAACCGGTGAGCTCACCCTTGTCCATGTAGTTGAACGGGGGGTACACGCCCTCGACGGCGATCCGGACGGACTTCCATTCCTTGGCTTGGGCGGCACCGCCCGCGACCGCGAGGCCGAGTGCGGTGGCAGCGAGCATCGTCTTCAATGTCATCGATCTCTCCAGGTGGGCGGGGTCGTCGCTGCGGGTGCGGTCTCCCGCAGCTCGTTCGGCGTCAGGCCGAATGGCTTCAGCCGAGCTCGTCGAGGGTCTCTTCGAGCCGGTTGAGGAAGACGTCCGCGTCGGACGTCTTGAAGGGCAGCGGCGGCCGGATCTTCAGGACGTTGCCGACGCGGCCGGAGGCGCTGATCAGGACGCGCTTGTCGCGCAGCCGGTTGACCACCCTCAAGGCGTACTCGCCGTCCGGCTCCTTGGTCGTGGGATCCTTGACGAAGTCGGCCCCGAGGAAGAGGCCCGCGCTCCGGACGTCGCCGATGCGCGGGTGCCTCTCCGCGATGCGCTCGATGCCCTCGTGCATGTAGCGGCCGACCGTGACCGAATTCGCCAACAGCCCTTCGTCGTTGATCACGTCGAGAACGGCCTGGGCGGCGGCGATACACACGGTGTTCGCGCCGAACGTGTTGAAGTAGCGCACCTTCTGTCCGAACTCGGCGACGAGCTCGGGCTTCATGACCACGCCCGCGATCGGCATGCCGTTACCCATGGGCTTGCCCATGACGGCCATGTCGGGAACGATGCCGTGCCGCTGGAACCCCCACATGTTCTCGCCGGTCCGCCCGAAACCCGGCTGGACCTCGTCGGCGATGAACACCCCGCCCGCGGCGCGCACGACCTCGACGGCCTTCTTGAAGAAGCCGCGGGGTTCCGTGAGGATCCCGTCAGTCGACAGGATCATGTCCGTGATCATGCCGGCGAAGCGGATTCCGTGGCGCTGCATGTCCTTGATCGCGGCGTCGACGTCGGCGGCGAACGTCTCGCCGATGTCCTCGCCTTCCTTGGCGCGGTACTGGTCGGGCGCCGGAACGGCGTAGACGTGCCGTCCGAGGGGGACGTTCGGCCCCATGGAGGGGGAGATCTCCACGACGGCGCTCGTCAGCCCGTGGTAGGCGTTCGCGCTCACGATGATGCCCGTCCCCTTGGTGTGGAAACGGGCGATGCGGAGTGCGAGGTCGACGGCCTCGCTACCGGTGCACGTGTACATCACGTGCTCGAGCTCGTCCGGGTAGGTGGCCAGCAGCTGCGTCGAGTAGGCGACGATGCCTTCGTGCAGGTAACGCGTGTGCGTGTTCAGCGTCGCGGCCTGCTTGGCCACGGCTTCGACGACCCGCGGATGGGAGTGACCGACCGAGGGGACGTTGTTGTAGACGTCGAGGTACGCGTTTCCGTCCGGGTCGTAGAGCCAAACACCTTCCCCGCGTACGAAGTGGGCAGGATGCTGGTAGAAGAGCTTGTAGGACGGTCCGAGGACCTTCTGGCGCCTGGCTATGAGGTGCTGCTCTGCCTCGGTGAGTTCGCCGGCTCGGGCAGGGTCGAACCCGTTGATCATGTAGGCTGTGGCGGACGACATCATCGGCTCCGGAGATTGCTGGCGTTCACGATCGCCTCGATCGCCCCGCGCCGCGGCAGGGAGACCAGGTGCTTGAGCTGCGCCCAAGCGAGAGGGGTGTTCCTGAGGATGTACGCGCTGTTCTCCGGGAACCGGGCGGCCCGCCATTCCGTGATCGAGATGCGCAGGACCATCCTCGCCAGGATCAGGTCGAACAGGACGTCCAACTCTCCCGACTCCAGGGGCCGGATTGCGGTGAAGCCACGGATGAGGTCGAGGGCCCCTTCGAGCGGGTCTCCGTCCGTCGAGAGCTGGTAGGCCGCCGCCACCGCCACGTCGATCACGAGCGGCGTGCGGACGAGGTCCCCGAAGTCGAGTATCCCGGTCACGGTTTCGACGTCGGAGGCGTCCACCACGACGTTGTCGCCGTTCAGGTCGTTATGGACGGCTTGGCTGCGTGCCTCCGTCAGTCTCGGGGCGACCTCCGCGTCGAAACGGTCGAGGATCGTCTCGAGGATGGCGCGGTCGTCGGCTCGGGGGATGGAGGCTGCGAGGGGGCGCAAGTCGGAGACGTGCTTGAGGTCCCACGCCAAACGATGGTCCTCGGCCGGGTGGCGGAAATCGGCCAACGCGACCTGCAGCCTGGCGAGCGCGGCGCCGACGTTCTCCCGCTGCGCCCGGCTTGGGGTCGCGTGGCGCTGCAGCACCCCGGGCATGAACGTCACCAGGCGGATCATGCGCGAACCGTCCCCCTCCACCTCCGCCTCCCCAGACAGCGCCGGGATCACGCGTTGGATCGGGACGTCCGGATCACGCTGGGCGACGTGAAGCAGGGCTTGCGTCTGAAGGTTCGTGATCAGGCGGTCCTCGCTACCGTGCACCACCTTGAACAGGAACTGGCGCCCGGTCTCGTCGGCGACGTGGAAGTTGCTGTCCTTCTCGCCAGACAGGCCCTTGGCCCTGCAGCGGAGGCCGTAGTGCCGGAAGATCATCGCCTCGGCGGCTCCGGTGGCGACCGGCTCGTTGACCTCAACCAGGGCTTCACCCAGGATGCCGTCGTGTTCGGCCGGTTCGGACAGCATCAGGGCTCCTTAGAGATATACCGATATATTTCTGATGATCTCCGCTCAGTGTCAATTAGACACCATCGGCACAGCCCGTGCGCGATGAGGCAATTCTGGCCAACTCTGCCTACCTTCTGACGTTTCCGGTCACCAAGCAGGCACCTCGCTGGACCGAGCGTTCGGTGGGGGCGTTGCGCGAAGCGCGCATGAACTTGAGGCGTGCGCCTGGCAGCCCAGCACTGCGTCAGTCGCCAGTTACCGTCCGCGCAGAGTTAGTGGCGGTCCTGTCACTTGGGATTCGAGCAGGTCCGGTTGGACGATGATCCTCGCCGACTTCGATCAGGTTCATCCATCAGGCGAGGCTTCGGCGCGAACCGATGAACGATCGGCGTCGACTTAGACGTCTCGTCCGTTCGGAGTCGCGGCGAAGTCGATCATGCCGTCCAAGGAGCCGGGATGGCGAGACCTCATGAAGGCGGGTACCGTCAGCGCTGGAACGCGGTCGAGCGAACTCCGCACTAGGTTCAGACCTAAGCCTTGCGGCTCGCCGGATCGCCGGATCGCCGGATCGCGCAGTGCCCACCATTTCCGCATGGGGCGCACAAGCTTTGCTCGCTCATGCGCAATTCCTCACCGAGCATGCAGTCGACGCAGCAACGAGGGCGGTGTAGTCCAGGGATAGATATACCGATATATTTGTCGCTTGCTGCGCGGGGAGGCGTGCGTTCTGCCCGCATTGTAGCGAGCGAGTTGATCACACGACGGCGCCATCGGACATCGACCATGCAAGTCACGGATCGCAAGACGGACCTTTTCACGATGCTCATCCTGAGGCGTCGGTTCGAGGGCATCATCCGGGAGATGGCGGCGGTGCTGGCGCGATCCGGCCGCTCGGGGATCCTGAACACGGCCCTCGACTTCTCCTGCAGCATCGTCGACCGCAAGATGCAGTCCATCGCGTCTCCGGTCGGCCTGCCGGTGCACGTCGGCTCGATACACCTCATCCCCCAGGCGGTCGTCCGCAAGTTCGGCGATGACGTCGGTCCGGGCGACTGCTTCGCCAACAACTCCGGGTACCACGGCAACACGCATTGCGCCGACCTCACGCTGTGCGTCCCCGTGTTCTTCGACGGTAAGCTCGCGTTCTACTCCATCGCGCGCGCTCATCTGAGCGACATGGGGTTCCCCACCCCTGACACCTACAGCCCGCTGTCGAAGGACTACTACCAGGAGGGGCTGCAACTCCCCTGCATCCGCATCCAGCGCGACTTCCGCGACATCCCCGAGGTCCTGGACATCTGCAAGGCCAACATCCGCGCGCCCGAACAGTTCTTCGGCGACTATCAGGCCATAGTCGCCTCGGTCCGCACCGGCGAGCAGCGCATCCAGGAACTGGTCGCCTCCTACGGCGTCGAGACGGTCGAGGACTTCCTGGAGGATTACCAGACCTACGCCGAGACGATGGCCGTGAACAAGATCCGCGCGCTCCCCGGAGGCCGGGTGAGCCAGGAGACATTCTACGACTCGGAGCTCGACCTCTATCCGGACGGCATCCCGGTGCGCGCGGTCCTCACCGTCGATCCGGAGGCGGCGATCGTCGAGATCGACCTGACGGATAACATCGACAACGTGCCGCTCGGCATCAACATGAACGAGAGCACCATCCTGGCGTGCTGCGTCAACGCGGTGCTGAACGTCCTCGGACCCGAGGTGCCGCGGAGCACCGGCGCCTTCCGCCGCATCAAGATCGTCATGCGCGAGGGCAGCGCGATCGGCCTGCCCAAGTTCCCGGCCGCGACCTGCGCGGCGACCACCAACCTCTGCCACGTCCTTCCCGAACACATCCAGTCGATGTTCACGAGGCTCCGCCCGGACCTCGGCACGGCGTTCGCGACGATCGGCAACCCCGCCTCCTGCCCAGGCGTGAGCGGAACGGATTCGCGTCATGGCGACCGACCCTTCGTCAACCAGATCATGTTGGGCTACTGGGGCGGCCCCGCCCTTCCGGGCCATGACGGCTGGTTGACCTTCGGGAGCGGCACGACGCAGGGCATGCTCTGGCAGTCGAGCGTCGAGCTCGTCGAGCAGCAGCAACCCATCCTGGTCGAGCGTCTGGAGATCAGCCCGGACTCCGGCGGCGCCGGCGAGTGGGAGGGCGGACCGGGCGCGCATTGCATCTTCCAGGTCAGGAACGATGCCGTGGGGTTCGCGGTCAACGCCGGTGGGACCCAGTTCCCACCCGGCGGCGCGGGCGGGGGCTTGGCGGCGGCCCCGACGAGAACCTGGAGGATCGGGACCGACGGCCGCAGGACCGAGATGCCCATCTCGTTCGGCGAGACCCTCCAACCCGGGGAACGGCTCGAGACGCACGGATGCGGCGGAGGAGGATTCGGGCCCCCGCTCAGGCGCGACCCGGCCCTGGTCGCGCATCGCGCCCGGGAGGGCTGGATCTCCGAGGCCCGCGCCCATGACGTCTACGGCGTCGTGCTCGCCGGGGGATCGGACGCACTGACCGTCGACGTCGCCGCCACCGAAGCGCGTCGAGCCAGCATGTCCGCCGCGACGACCTCTAATTCAGACGGAGCGCAGCTTTGAGCCCCGAGATCGCCGTCGACGTCGGCGGCACCTTCACCGACCTTGTCCTTCGCACCGGCGACGGCCAAGTCAGGACCTACAAGAGCAGCACGACGAAACTGAACATCGCGCTCGGCATCTTCGCCGGCCTCGACCGAATCGCGGCCGATCTCGGCGTGACGCGGGGCGAACTTCTCGCGACCTGCGGCAGCTTCGCCTGCGGCACCACCATCGCGACGAACGCCATCCTGGAGCGCAAGACGGCCAGGACCGCCCTGCTCTGCACCATGGGGTTCCGCGACACGTTACTGATCCGAGAGGGGGGCAAGCCCAACAACTTCGACATGTTCGTCGACTATCCGGACCCGCTGATCCCCCGGAGCCGCACCATCGGCATCGACGAGCGCATCAATGCCGAGGGTGGCATCGAGCGCCCCTTGGCCGAGGCGGACGTCGAGGGGGCTGTGGCGCTGATGCGCGAGTGGGAGGTCGAAGCCGTCGCCGTCGCGTTGCTGTGGTCCATCGCCAATCCCGCCCATGAGCTCCGCATCGGCGAGATCCTCCGATCGAGCCTTCCCGGCGTTCCGTTCAGCCTGAGCCACCGGGTGAACCCCACCATCCGCGAGTACCGGCGGACGTCCGCCGCGGCCCTCGACGCCTCCCTGAAGCCTGTCGTCCAACATCACATTCACGACCTCGAGGAGCGACTCCGGGCCGCGGGGTTCAAAGGGACGTTGACCTTCGTCACCTCCAACGGCGGCCGGGCGTCAAGCGAGGCGATCATCAACAAGCCGGTGTTCATCTGCCTCTCGGGACCGTCGGGCGCTCCCCAGGCAGCGTCCCGCCTCGTGCGCGAGGAGGGGATCGCCGAGGCGTCCGGCAACATCGTGTGCATCGACATGGGTGGCACGAGCCTCGACGTCAGCGTCATCCAGGGATGGGAGATCCCGAGCCACCGCGAGGGCAGCATCGGCGGGCACGTGTTCGGCGTCCCCTCCGTCGACGTGGAGACGATTGGGGCGGGAGGCGGATCGATCGCGCGCGTCGACGCGGGCGGCCTCATCCACTCGGGTCCCGAAAGTGCCGGGGCGTTTCCGGGTCCGGCCTGCTACGGGCGGGGCGGGACGCTGCCGACCGTGACCGACGCCAACCTCGTGCGGGGCCTCCTCAGCCCCGACAACTTCGCCGCGGGGCAGATCAAGCTCTCCGTGGAAGCGGCGGTGAGGGCGGTCCGGGAACACGTGGCTGAGCCTCTCGGCATGACGGTCGAGGACGCGGCCAACCTCATCTGCTTCACGACCGAGCAGAACATGGTGGCCGCGATCGAGGGCATGACGGTTCAGAAGGGTCTCGACCCTCGCAGCTTCGTCCTGGTGTCCGGCGGCGCGGCGGGCGGCCTCCACGCGGCCTCGCTGGCCAGGGAGCTCCGCATCCCCACCGTGCTGATCCCCCGTGCGGCCGGCGTGCTGAGCGCCTACGGCATCAGCACGGGCGACGTGAAGTTCAACTTCACGCGAAGCGCCTTCTCGAGCAGCGTCTCGTTTGATTTCGACCGTGTGGGCACCGTGCTCGCCGAGATCCGGAAGGAGGCGATCGACTTCCTGGAAGGCATGGGCGTTCCCGACGAAAGGCGGCATCTCTCCTTCAGCACCCAGGCGCGCTATGCGGGGCAGGTCTGGCACGTGACGCTCGGCGTGCCCGACGGGCGCATTCGAGATGCCGAGGATCTCGCCGCACTCGTCGAAGCCTTCCACGTCCTCCACGAGCGGCTGAACTCCATGCGCGCCGAAGGCGATCCGGTGGAGTTCGTCGAGTGGGACGTCCTCGCGGTTGGACGCAACGTGAACGCGAGCCCTCCGGCCGAACCGCAGAGCACCGGACCTGCCGACTCGGCCGAGCGGCTGCGGCGGGTCGTTCACCTACGTGAGCTTGATGGCCCGACTGCGATCCCCGTCTACGACGGGCCGCGCCTCTGCGTCGGCCAGGTCATCGAGGGTCCTGCCCTGATCGAGGATCCGCTGACGGTCAACTTGGTGCCTCCCAGGTCTACAGCCGTCGTCACGGCGCAGCGAGGGATCTTGCTGAGCCTGCGCTGAGTCGCTCTCAGGCGTTCGCAGTCAGCGGTCATTGGACGCTGAGCCGGGGAGCGCAATCGCGAGCGTTCGTCCGCGTGGTCTCGTGTCTGAGCCAACCGGATGCGCCCTCGCATCAAAGCTGATTCGAGGCCATTGGATTCGTTCGCATCCTGACCAGCCGGCCGTTGTGGAACAGGAACGGTCGCGCATGACGACCGTCACGGAAGCGGCTAAGACGGTCGCCATCATGGCGCTCGCCGCTACCCAGATCCCCAAGCCTACGGACGAGCAAGCCTTCGAGCGGGCGTGCGTCCCGTTGTGGCGCGCCTTGCTGGGAGACCCCAACGTCCAGAGGAACGCCCGGCGCGGGCAAGCCCAGGATGGGGTGGACGTCTACGGCATGCGCGAACGCGACCCCGCCCAGTACGTCGGGGTGCAATGCAAACTGAAGGGCGACGGCAAGGAGCTCACGGAGGCCGAGGTCCGCGACGAGGTCCGTAAGGCGCTCGGGTTCAGGCCGAGCCTGCGCGAGTACTTCGTGGTCACGACGGCGCCATGCACGAGCTGGCCCGGACCATCACCGTCGAGCTCAGGGCCGACGGCCACCGGATGGAAGTCTACGTGTTGGGTTGGAACACGCTCGAGGAGCGCATCGCCGAGCACGACGGCGCTCGGATGGCGTTCGACCCGAGCTTCGGCCCCTTCAGTCAATCCATCCTGCGGAAGACCGAACACATCCTCCTCCGTCAGGACGAGGCGCGAGGCGGGTTTTCACGCATGGAGACGCAGCTCACACGGCGGGCTTCGGCGCTCGGCACCCTCCCTGGCGACGCGACCATCGTCGTCGACACCCTAGAGGCACACCTGGATGCCGAGGTCGACACGTACCGCGACGTCGCGCTGAACGGCAGGCCACGGACGGCGTTGCCCCTCCCGCAGGGGCTGCTGAGCCGCCTCGCCGCGGAGGCGTCGGAGCGCATCCGCTTCCGGCTCAAGGCCAACATCGCTTCCTGCCTTCTCGCGACCGGCGAGCGGCCCCGCGCCGCGACGATGTACGATGAAGCTTACGAGCACGCCCCCGATGAGCCGAAGGCTGTTGCCGGCAAAGCCTTCGCGTCACTCCTGCGCGAGGAGTGGCGCGAACTGCTGTCTGGGGGGCGGGAGGCACTCGCCACGGACCAGACGAACGAGGGGTTGGCCGGCAATGTCGTCCAGGCTATGCGCTCGGCCTCCGAGATAGACGAGCCTCTAGACCTTGTTCCCGAGAGCCCGCACGGATCGGCGTCGGTCGCCGTCACCCGCGTCGACTTCCTCCGCGCGCGGGAGCGCATGCCGCAGTGGTGGGAGGCGGCCCGCGCGGCGGTGGCGGCCCACCCCGATGACCAGCTCGCCCGCCAGTTCGCGGCCGAGGCGGACGTCGACGAGGCGCTGCGCGATCCCGAGTTCCGGCGCACGCACCTTCTAGCGCCTGCGAGGCGGGCCCGGGTGACGGCAGCGGCGGCGACCCTCTGCGGCCGCTGGGACGAGGCCCGGTCCGGCGAGGGCGTCATCCTCCCCGAAATGGCGGCGGTTTGCTGCAATCTGATCGTGGCCTACCACGCGCTCGACGACCTGTACGGCCGCGCAAAGCTCGGCCTGCTCCGTGCTCGCGTGCTCACGGCATGACCCGCCTTATCTGCACCAGAAGTGCGGAAGGACCCTCCGCCGGGTCAACTCTCAGTGGAAATCAACACCCCGGGGGTCGAACCGTGACCCTCGTCAGGAATCTCTGCGCCTTCGAGTCGGACGACTTGCGGGATCTCGTGCGCGCCGTGGAACTCGCGTCGCACGGATTGGCCGCGAGGTGCCGCGCGGCTCCGTCAAATGTCGGCGTTGTGGGGGCGTCGCGATGAACGCGGTCTGTTCGATGTAGTCGACGACCAGGGCTGAAGCCAAGCCTTGGAACTCAGGCCGGATTAGAGGACGCGCCTAAGACGCGCCGACGATTGCCGACGAGCTCGGGAAGGACGGTGCCTCTTCTATGGCGCGACTGCCTCCACAACTATCAGCGTCCTACCCAAAAGGTTAGGATCTCTCACCCGTTCGATGGAAAGACGCCTCGCCGTAATTGTTCAGGCCCTACCTCTCCTCCCCCTACCGATGGATCGTGGATGCTGTCAGCTTTCAGGACGTCATCACGGGACCAGCGCCATGCGCCAAGACACCATCCACGTCCGCGTCATCGTGCCGATCACGACGCGGGGTTTCCGGCGTCCAGAAGCCCTCAAGGCGTTGGAGAGCCCAGGGGTGGTCGTTAGCCACGCCGAGATTGACACGGGACCGGGCTCGATCGAATGCGAGTTCGAGGCGGCGCTTGCGGCTCCTGGAACGGTCGCCAAGATCATCGCGGCGGAGCACGAGGGCGTCGATGCCGTGGTGATCGACTGCATGGGTGACCCCGGACTGCGGCCGTCGCGTGAGACAGTGTCGATCCCGGTTATCGGCCCTGGGCAGACCGCCATGCTGGTCGCCGCCATGCTCGGTCACACCTTCAGCGTCGTCACCGTGCTCCGCCGGCTGCGGCCGAGCTTTGAGAACACGGCGGCGCTGGCGGGGGTCTCCGGCAAGCTCGCATCCGTGCGCTCGGTCGACATCCCGGTGCTTGCGCTCGAATCCGACCTCGACCGGACGAAGGCGATGCTGGTCGAGGAGGCAGTCAAGGCGGTCGAGCAGGACGGCGCAGAGGCCATCATCTTCGGTTGCACCGGCCTGCTCGGATGCGCGGCCGCCGTCCGCGAGGGCCTCCTCGCCCGCGGCATCGACGTTCCGGTGATCGATCCCATCCCGAACGCGGTCGCCGTCGCGGCCGCGATGGCCCGCGTCGGACTGGCCCAAAGCAAGCGCACCTACCCGATGCCGCCGGCCAAGGAGATCGTGGGCTACCCCGCCATCGAGTTGCCCTTCGGCATGGCGGCCGAGTGACGATGCGGGACGGCGCCAGTGTCGAGCCCGGCGAGGATGTCGCCATGACGGCGATTGGCACGCCCGGCCTCGCGCCGTCGATGCCGCTCCGTCTCGCGGCACCCGGCCCGCGGCTGTGGTGGCTTGTGCTGCCGATGATCGTCCTCTTCGTCGCGTTCTTCCTCGTGCCGGTGGCGTCGCTCTTCGCCATCTCGCTCGATCATCCCGCTGCAGGCGTGGTGCGGCTGCACGGCGACTTCGATACGGCGAACTTCGTCCGCATCTTCACCCGCGAGATCTACACCTCCTCGATCCTCCGCTCGATCAGCATCGCGGCGGTCGTCTCGGTCGCCTGCCTGGTCCTCGGTTACCCGCTCGCGTTCGTGATCGCCAAGACGGAGCACGCCGGGCGAAACACGCTGCTGATGATCCTGGTGCTGGCCTCCATGCAGCTCGACACCGTGATCCGGCTCTATGGACTCATGGTCCTGATGGGCGACAACGGCCTGATCAACTCGACCCTGCGCTCCTGGGGCGTCATCCGGGAACCGCTCCCACTCATGTACAACGCCTTCGGGGTCGTCGTCGGCCTCGTGCAGGTGACGCTGCCCTTCATGGTGCTGTCCCTGATCGGTATCATCCAGGCCGTCCACCCCTCCTACGAGGAGGCGGCCCGCAGCCTCGGCGCCACTCGCTGGGCGGCGTTCCGCCACGTGGCGCTGCCTCTCTCCATGCCGGGCATCCTGGCCGGAACGCTTCTCGTCTTCTCCCTGTCGGTGTCGTCCTACGTGGTGCCAGCGCTCATGGGCGGCTGGAAGGTGCAGGTGCTGCCAATCCACGTGTTCCAGCAGATCTCCGAGATGGGCAAGTGGCAGTTCGGCGCCGCTATCGCGACCGTGCTCTTCGTCATCAGCGCCGCGACCGTGGCACTCTACCGCTTCGCCGCCATGCGCGGCGCCGGAGGCCGGGCATGAGCGAGTCGTCCGTCCCCCTCCCGTTTCGCGTCATCGCGGCCCTGGGGCTCGTCGTCCTGCTCCTGCCGGTCGTCATCGTGGTCCTGTCGGGCCTGAACGCGGGCGAGTACCTAACCTTTCCGCCGCAGGGTCTGTCCCTCCGCTGGGTGAGGGCCTTCCTCACCTCCCCCACCTTCATGCCGGCATATGGCTTCAGCTTCACGCTCGCCTTCGGGGCGACCCTGATCTCGACCGTGCTCGGCACCATGGCGTCGGTGTTCCTGACGCGCTCCACCAGCCGCTGGACCGGCACCCTGCGCGGCATCTTCATGCTGCCCATCGTCCTGCCCGGCCTCGTGCTCGGCCTCGCACTCTACGTCTTCTACGCCACGACGGACCTCGGGCTGTCGCGATCGCTCACGGGGCTCCTCATCGGCCACGTCCTCGTCACCTGCCCCTTCGTGATCGCCACCGTCTCGGCGGCGCTCGTGGGATTCGACCTGTCCCTCGAGGAGGCGGCCCGCAGCCTCGGCGCGACGGCGCTTGGAGCCTTCCTGCGCATCACCCTGCCGATCATCGCGCCGGCGATCTCCGCCGGCAGCATCTTCGCCTTCATCATCTCTTTCGGCCAGTTCGACGTGAACCTGTTCCTGTCGATCCCGAACCTGCAGCCGCTGCCGCTCGCGATGTACGCGTCGCTCCGCTACGCCTTCGAGCCCACGGCGGCGGCGGCCGGCATCTTCGCCATCGCGCTCGTGGCCCTGTCCACCATCGCGACGTCCCGCCTCGTCAGCTTCAAGCGCATGTTCGGCGCCTGAGCGTCCCCTCACCGGAGCCCACCAATGACAGAGAGCATCAAGCCCCCGTCCTACAGCCGCCGCCAGGCGCTCAAGCTCGGCACGGGGGCGGCCGTCTCCCTGCCGCTCTTCAACATCAACCACGCATGGTCAGCTGACGTTACCTACGACGGCGGAACCTTCGACGCAGGGGGCGCGACGCTCAACGTGGCGGAATGGGGCGGCTTCTGGCAGGACCTCGTCCGCAAGCTGATGCTTGACGACTTCGAGAAGCAGTTCAACTGCAAGGTCGCCTATGATTCGGCCTTTCCGTGGTTCCCGAAGTTCGTGGCGAACCCCAAGGACAAGCCGCCCTTCGCGGTGGTGAACTGGAACTACCCGGAGATGTTCAAGACCGCGAAGGCGGGCGACTTCTTCATGCCGCTCGACGAGGTGATGGCCAACGTCCCGAATTCCAAGAACGTCTGGCCCTTCGCGACCGCCAACAAGGTGGGCATCACCTGGGCCTACGCGCGCTACTGCTACGCCTACCGCACCGACATGGCGGCACCCCCGCCCACAAAGTTCGCGGACTTCTGGGATGCGCGCTACGCCGGCAAGCGCGGCACCTACATCACGTCGAACACGCTGCAGATGGATTTCTTCCTCGCGGCCTGCAAGGTGTTCGGCAAGGACCAGTACGACCTCGACGCCGGCTACGACGCCATGAAGCGGGCCTCGCCACTGAAGATCAGCGATTTCACCGGCAACATGCAGGCACTGCTCGAGCGCGGCGAGGTGGCGATCGCGGTGCAGGACGACGGCGAGGCCTACCTGCAGGCCAAGAAGGGCATCAAGGTGGCAGCCTTGGTGTGGGACGAGGTGAAGCCGATCCTCACGCAGACGATGACGGTGAGCCGCTACACCGATCCCGTGCAGAAGAAGCTCTCGCTCGCCTTCCTGAACCGCACCCTCGACGCGGGCTTCCTCAACAAGTTCACGGAAGCCTTCAACTACGCGCCGGTCACCAAGGACGCCGTCATTCCGGCGACCCTGGCCGAGTTCGGCATCAAGAACACGGCCGACGCGGTGTCGGGCTTCACCATCCCGGACTGGAACAGCTACCTCGAGCACGAGGACGACATCGTCGAGACCGTGAACCAGATCTTCGGCAGCCACTGAGGGGCGGGGGCGATGTCCGACATCAAGCTCACGCGGCTCGTCAAGAGCTACCCGGGCGGCGGGGCTGCGGCCGTGTCGGGCATCGACCTCCAGGTGCGCGAGGGAGAGTTCTTCTCGCTTCTCGGCCCCTCCGGCTGCGGCAAGTCGACGACGCTGCGGATGATCGCCGGCTTCGTGGCGCCGACCTCGGGCAGCATCACGCTCGGTGGCGAGGACGTGACGCACCTGCCGCCCGAACGCCGCAACATCGGCATCGTGTTCCAGAACTACGCCATCTTCCCGCACATGAGCGTGGCCGAGAACATCGCCTTCGGGCTGAGGCTCCGGAAGCGGGGTCGCGACGAGATCGCGGCCAAGGTCGAGGCCGCCCTCCGGCAGGTCGGCCTCGCGGGTCTCGACGACCGCTACCAACGGCAGCTCTCGGGCGGCCAGCAGCAGAGGGTGGCGCTCGCGCGGGTGCTCGTCACGGAACCGCGGATCCTACTGCTCGACGAGCCTCTGAGCGCACTCGACAAGGGCCTTCGGGAGGAGATGAAGTTCTGGATCAAGGATTTCCAGAAGTCGCTCGGCATCACCACGGTCTACGTCACGCACGATCAAGACGAGGCGCTGACCATGTCGGATCGCATCGGCGTGATGAACGGCGGGCGCATCGTCCAGCAGGGCACGCCGGACGCCATCTACGAGACGCCCTCCGACCTCTTCGTGACCCGTTTCATCGGCCATTCCAACGTCATGGATGTCACCGTGCGCCGGCGTGATGCCGCCGGCCTCGTGCTCGACCTCGGCGGACAGGAGATCACGGCGCCCGATGCGGCAGGGGCTGCCGTCGGGTCGGCCGCGAAGCTCGTCGTGCGCCCGGAGAACGTGCTGATCGGGGAGGCCTCCGGCCGGCCGGATTCCATCCGGGTTCCCGCGACGGTGCTGAGCGAGACCTACCAAGGCGCGCTCGTGCGCTATCGTCTCAAGGTCGCGGGCCAGGACGTCGTGGCCGAGCGGCAGAACCAGAGCCACCTCCAACGCTTCGCGCCCGGCGCATCGGTAACGGTGAGCTGGGACCCGCAACGCTCCTTCACCCTGGCGGCCTAGCGGGCCGCCAGCCAAGCGCATGTCTGGCCGGTCTGCGGCCGGGAGGACGACCGGATGAGCCCGGTCGCCCGATGATCCATCGCGCCCGGATGGGCGCCCACACCAAATGAAAGAGGAGGAGCCGATGCGCATCGGCATCGACGTCGGCGGCACCAACACCGACGCCGTCTTGATGGACGGCATGGCGGTCCGTGGCGGCTGCAAGTCTCCCACTACGGCCGACGTCAGCGGTGGCATCACGGCCGTGTTGAGCGACGTTCTCAGCCGCACGAAGGCCTCGATGACCGACATCGAGGCGGTGATGATCGGCACCACGCATTTCACCAACGCCGTGGTGGAACGCAAGCGGCTGCTCGAAGTGGCCGCCGTGCGGCTCGGGCTGCCGGCCACCAAGGGCCTGCCGCCGATGGTCGACTGGCCCGAGGACCTCGCCACGACGCTCGGCCGTCACACCTTCATGGTGCGCGGCGGCCATGAGTTCGACGGCCGCGAGATTGCCCCGCTCGACGAGACGGAACTCCTGCGCATCGCGGGCGAGATCCGGGCTCGCGGCCTGAGGACGGTGGCCATCACCTCGGTGTTCTCGCCCGTGACCAACGTCATGGAGGAGCGCGCGGCCGAGATCCTGCGGAACGAGGTGCCGGGCCTCCTGGTGTCGCTGTCGAACGAGATCGGCCGCGTCGGCTTCCTGGAGCGCGAGAACGCGACGATCATGAACGCCTGCCTGGCCGACCTCTCGGCCAAGGTGGTGACCTCGTTCCGCCAGGCCTTGCGCGACCTCGGCATCACCGCGCCCTTCTTCGTCAGCCAGAACGACGGCACGCTGATGACGCCCGAGCATGTCGAGCGCTATCCCGTGCTCACCTTCGCGTCGGGCCCCACCAACTCGATGCGCGGTGCCGCCATGCTGGCCGGCACCAAGGAGGCCATGGTGGTGGACATCGGCGGTACCACGTCGGACGTCGGCATGTTGATGCACGGCTTCCCGCGAGAGTCGGCGATCTCCGTCGACATCGGCGGCGTGCGCACCAATTTCCGCATGCCCGACGTTCTGGCGGTCGGGCTGGGGGGCGGTAGCCTCGTCCGCGACGATGGGCGACGGATCGGGCCGGACTCGGTCGGTTACGAGATCACGAACAAGGCCCTCGTGTTCGGGGGCGACGTGCTCACCACGACGGACATCGTGGTCGCGGCGGGACTGGAGGACATAGGCGACCGTTCCCGGGTGAGGCACGTTCCGGCGGCGACGATCTCCGCCGCGCTCGATACCATGCACCGCATGGTCGACGAGACGGTCGACCGCATGAAGACCAGCGCCGACCCGCTGCCCGTCATCCTGGTCGGCGGCGGCTCGATCCTAGTGTCGCGCGACCTGCCCTGCGCCTCGAAGGTGATCCGACCCGAGAACGCATCGGTCGCCAACGCCATCGGGGCCGCCATCGCCCAGGTCGGCGGCGAGATCGACCGGGTGTTCTCCCTCGAGGGTACCTCGCGCGACGCGGTGCTCGACGGCGCCAAGCGCGAAGCCTCCGAGCGCGCCCGGGCGGCGGGTGCGGACCCGGCCACCATCGGCATCGTCGACATCGAGGAGGTGCCGCTCTCCTACCTGCCCGGCAACGCGACGCGCATACGCGTCAAGGCCGTCGGCGACCTCGCGGTGCGGTAATCCCATGCCCAGAACACTCGACAGAACCGACCTCATCGACCTCGCGCTCGGCGCCGCCTTCCTGGGCACGGGCGGCGGCGGCGATCCCTACGTCGGCCGCCTGATGGTGCAGCAATGCCTCGACGAGGGGCTGAGCGTCACCCTGGTCGACCCGGACGAGCTCGACGACGATGCCTTCGTTATTCCCACTGCCATGATGGGAGCGCCAACCGTCCTGGTCGAGAAGATCCCGAGTGGCGAGGAGGCGATCCACTCCCTGCACACGCTTGAGAGGCACCTCGGGCGGAAGGCCACAGCCACCATGCCGATCGAGATCGGCGGCATCAACTCGACGATCCCGCTCGTCGTGGGTGCGCGCCTCGGCCTTCCGGTCGTGGACGCGGACGGCATGGGTCGGGCCTTCCCGCAACTCGAGATGGAGACCTTCGGGGTCTACGGCATCCCAGCGGCCCCGCTCGTCGTCAGCAACGAATACGGGGAGTCGGCGATCATCCGGAGCGACGACAACCGCACCGTCGAGTGGCTCGCGCGCGGCGTGACGATCCGCATGGGGGGCTGCGCCTACATCGCCGAATACGCCATGAGCGGCGCCGACGTGAAGCGAACCGCCATCCCCCGCACGCTGTCGCTCGCGATCCGCATCGGCCGCTGCCTGCGCGAGGCCAAGGCCGAGCATCGGAACCCGATCGCGGCCCTCCTCGCACTGCTGCCCGAGACCCTCTACTCATACGGCCGCGTGATCTTCACGGGTAAGATAGTCGACCTCGTCCGCGAGACCCGCAACGGCTTCTCGCTCGGCCGCATGCGCATCGCCGGCAACGACGGCCACGATGGCGCCATGGACATCGAGATCCAGAACGAGAACCTCATCGCCCGTGTTGACGGCCGGGTCCGGGCCATCGTGCCGGACCTCATCTGCGTCATGGACACTGAGACCGCCGAACCCATCCCGACCGAGCAGCTCCGCTACGGGCAGCGTGTGACGGTGGTGGCCGTCTCCGTCCCGGCCATGATGCGGACTCCCGAGGCCCTGGCGGTGTTCGGTCCCAAGGCCTTCGGCCTCGACGAACCCTTCACGCCCATCGAGACGCTGGAGCCGGCATGACCACGATCACGCCCGACCTTCTCGACGACCTCGCGGTCGGCGCCGCCGTGCTCGGCACCGGTGGTGGTGGTGACCCATACACGGGGAAGCTGCTTGCGCGCTCCGCCATCGAGGCCCACGGTCCCGTCGAGCTCATGCCGCTCGAGTCCGTCCCCGACGCGGCCCGGATCGCGGCCTGCGGCGCCATGGGGGCGCCGACCATCCTGATCGAGAAGGTGCCCTCCGGTGCCGAACTCGACCTCGCCTTCGACACCTATGAGAGGCACACGGGCCACGTGCTCGATGCCATCATCCCCTTCGAGGCGGGCGGCATGAACTCCATGGCGCCGATCTTCGCGGCCGCGAAGCGCCGGGTCCCGGTGATCGACGCCGACGGCATGGGACGTGCCTTCCCGCAACTCGAGATGGAGACCTTCAACGTCTACGGGGTGGACGCGAACCCGGTCGCGGTGGCGGACGAAAAGGGTAACACCGTGGTCGTTCAGGCGCGCGACGCCGCCCGCTCGGAGTGGCTCGCGCGCGGCGTGACGATCCGCATGGGAGGGCAGTCCTGGCTCGTCAACTACGGCATGGACGGCGCCACGGCCAAGCGCGTCTCGGTACCAGGCACCATGTCCCTCGCCATCGGCATCGGGCGCACCCTACGCAAGGCCCGGGTCGGGCGCCGCGACCCCATGGCGGAGCTCGTCGCGTTCTTCGCCGGCACGCACTACAAGCACGCCAAGGTGATCGCGAGCGGCAAGATCTCGGACGTGGCCCGCAGCGTGAAGAACGGCTGGTCGGTGGGCGTCGCCACGGTCACGCCTTTCGAAGCCGGCCAGGCGCCGGTGACCATCGCGATCCAGAACGAGTATCTGGCGGCCGAGCAGGAGGGCCGCGTCCTCGCCATCGTGCCCGACCTCGTGTGCCTGCTCGACCTCGACACGGCCGAGCCGATCACGACGGAGCGGCTGCGCTACGGGCAGCGCGTCAACGTCCTCGCGGTTCAGACCCCACCCATCATGCGGACGCCGGAAGCCCTGGCCGTCTTCGGTCCCCGTTGCTTCGGGCTCGATAAGGATTACGTTCCCATCGCCGGGTGATTGGAATCTGGGACGGGCGACTTGTTGCGCGGTCCGCGACTGCGCAGAATGGGACCATGACCTCACGCCCGCGATCCGGCGTCGGCGCCGGCGACCACCCTGCCCCGTACGCCGACGACGCGACATGCCCCATCGAGGCCGTGATCCCGCACAGGCTCCGGCCGCCGCGTCGCCGCACCCTTACGATCGAGCGTCCGGCCTTGCTGACCCGCATCGAGGAGGGCCTCGCCGGACAGGTCGTTTCCCTCCAGGCCTCGGCGGGGTTCGGCAAGACCGAAGTCCTCGTTTCGGCGTTCGAACAGCTCCGCCGGCCGGGTGACCGGTTCTGCTGGATGAGCCTGGATGCCCGGGATGCCGACAAAGGGATCTTCCTCCACGACCTCGCGGCGGCGATCCGCTCCGCTGGACGGCCGTCGAACGCCATCGCCTGGAAGATGGTCTCGAGGCTGGCGCGCGAGGAGGGCGAGGATGCGTTCGCGACCGTGGGGCAGCTCCTGGCGAGCGATGCGGCGCCCGTCACCCTGTTCCTCGACGCCGTCGATGCGGCCGGCCCGACGATGGGCGAGTGCCTCGGCACCCTGCCCCGCCGCTTTCCGTTGAATCTCCGCATCGTGCTGGCCTCGAGAGGGCAGCCGAAGATCCCGCTTTCGACCCTACGCGCGCGTGGTCTGCTGTTGGAGCTAGGGGCCCGAGACCTCGCCTTCTCGGGCCAGGAAACCGTTGATCTATGCGCCGGCGTCCTCTCGCGCGAGGACGCCGGCCGCCTTCATGCGACCACCGGGGGATGGCCTGCACTCGTGATCCTGGGCCGAATGGCTGTCGTCGGAGCGGATGGCAGCGGGGAACGCCCCGGCTTGCTTTCCGGGAGCCATCCCCTGTTCCGCGACTTCGTCGAGGAGGAGGTTCTCGGCGACCTGCCCCCGGAGTGGTCGCGCGCGCTCGAGATCTGCGCGATCCTGGACTCAGTGCCGCTCGACCTCGTCGCGCACCTTTCCGGGGTCGCCGTCGATGGTGCGGTGCTGAGCGCGATGGAGCGCCTGTCGCCCATCGTCGAGATGTCGCCTCACCCACACCGGCGGCTACGGATCCACCCCGTCGTTCGCCTGTCATTGCAGGCGCGGGCGTCCCTCAGACCCATGGGCGAGGTCGCTGCGCTCCATGTCCACGCCGCATCCTGGTTCGCCGAACGCGGCATCCTCGACCTGGCGGTTCGCCACGCCGCGCAAGGCGGCGACTTCCCGCTCGCGGTCGAGGCGATCCGGCGTGCGGGGGGCGTCAACATCTTCCTCCGCGCGGGATATTCCACGCTGACGCGGCTCCTGGCCGACCTCCCGGCGCCCGTCGTGCAGCAGTCATCCGTGCTTCGCCTGTCCCATGCGCTCGTGCTCGCCAAACAGGGGCAGATCCAGTTGGCCCGGGAGGTCGTCGACGGCCTCAAGGCGATCGGCCCCGGCTCCGACACGATCCCGTCGGCCGACCTCGAGCACATCGATGGGATGATCGACATCTACGAGGACAGGAACCTCGGTGACGAACAGATCGCCCGGTTGCGCCGCGCGTCGCAGGATTTCGCGACCTACGACAACTGGGAGCGTGGATGGATCTACAACCACCTCTGCATCGCCCATCAACGTAGCGGCGACCTCCGCGCCGCGCGGTACACGGGCCTGCGCGCCCTGACGTGCTACCGGGAAGAGCGGACTCCCTATGCGCAGATCTTCATGATGGCCCACGTCGGCACGGTCCTCATGGCGAGCGGGCGGCTCGCCGCCGCGCTGAAGCTGCTGCGGGACGCGGATACGCTCGTGAGGGACACGCACGGATCCGACGCGAACATCGCCGCCCTGGTCCAGATACCCCTGGCGACGTGCCTCTACCATCAGGGCGACCTCGCCAAGGCGTCTGCGTTGCTGGACGATGCCCTGCCCATCGTCAAACGGGGCGAGGGCTGGGTGGACGCCTTCGCGCGTGGCTATGCCACGCTGGCCCGTGCCAAGTTCCTTCGGGAAGGACTCGAAGCGGGTCTCGCCGTTTTGGACGAGGCCGAAGTGCTCGCCGTGGAGCGGGTCCTGCCGCGTCTGGAGTCGTCCATCGCGCTCACGCGGGCAGAACTGTTGACGCGAGGAGGCTTGCTCGATGCCGCGCTTCACGTCCTCGAGCCGTTGCCCGCGATCGCGTTGACTGACTGCCTCGCCAAACGCTGGCCGACGCTACGCGAGCGCCACGAGGCATTGGCGACCAAAGCTCGCCTTCTCGTCAGGCGCGGCGAACCGGATGAGGGTCTCGCCTTGGCGCGTCATCTCTTGTCGTCGGCGGGGTCGACCGACATGGGCCTTGATCTCCTCTCCGCCCGTCTCGTGATGATCGAGGGACTTTGGGGGACGCGTTGCCATGAGGAAGCGCTCAGCCAGATCCAGGCGGTCTTGGCGTTCGCCGTTCCGCAACAGGCGACGCAGGTCGTCAGGGACGGGGATGCGTCCATGAAGGGCATCCTGCGCGCCGTCGTGCGTCAGTTCGGATTGTCGGTCTTCCGGCCCGAGGGTGTGGCCTACCTCGCGTCGATCCTCGGCCCCTTGCAGCCTCGTCGCGTCGGCGAACTCACGAGCTCAGCCGCGGTCGTTCTGACGATGCGCGAAGCGGAGGTGCTGGCCGGTTTGGAGCGTGGCGCGGCCAACAAGGAGATCGCTCGCGAGCTTCGATTGACCGAGGCCGCCGTCAAGTTCCACCTCAAGAACCTTTTCCGCAAGCTCGGGGTGAACCGGCGAACGCTTGCGTTGAGTGTCGCAAGGCAGATGAAGCTGGTCGCAGCACAAGGCTCGGCGCAGATCGACGGCGAGTAGGTGTTCGATCAGGGCGCAGTTTTAGCATCCGGAGTTTGTCAGGGTTGGTCTCGATGGTTGATGCCTCAGACGAGCTTGACAGGACGTTGGTCTGTGAATCCGCGCCCAACCGTGATGATGCGGTTGAAGGCTCACGTCGATTTGTAGCGTTCGCATGCGGTGATGCGCTGGGCTCGGGGTCGCACGCGCCGCATGTAGATCTCCCCCTCGAGGTAGGCGATCTCGGCCTCGGCTAACGCCTCGTCGACATCGACCCACCAGGCACGGGGACGCCCGTCGGTGCCGTCACTCCAACGATATCCGCGGCGCTTCAACTGGCCCTTGAGATCATAGGGTGCCCCCTCGGCCCAGATCCTTACGTGCGTGGACCCGGACCGGGCGAGCAGGTGTCCGAGGGCCGATCCCGCCTGGCCTGGCAGGGCGGCGGCGAGTACCTCCAGGAGTGCATGGCAGTCATCGGTCGCCCGATGCCCGGTGTGGAACCAGCCCGACTGGCCAACCAGATAACCCAGCTTCGTACCCTCGAAGCCGAAGTCGGCCCATGCGACCTCCTTCACCGAGCAGGCCCAGGGCTTGGGAACGAAGCCGCGCGTCAGCCGCTCGCAGAAGGCCGGTCGAAGCCCGCGTTGTGAGCCACGATGAGGTCGGCCTCCGCGATGAACGCCTCTACGGCGTCGAGGTCGATCCGCTTCCCCTCCAGCATCTCGTCGGTGATGCCGGTCAGCCGCACGATTTCCGGCGTGAGGGGCCCCGACGGTTCCTGGAGGGCGCTGAACTCCGCCGTCACGGAGAGGACCTCGCCCCGCCCGTCGTGCACGAACGCGACCATGCCGAGTTCGATGACCTCGTGGGTTCGATGGTCTAGCCCGGTGGTCTCGGTGTCGACGATGACGACGAGCCTCTCGTCTCCAGTCAGCGTGCGCGGACCGGAGGCCTCGCGTGGCCGCAGACGCCGGAGCTCGCGATAGTCGTCGCTCGCCTCGAGGACCTTGGCCGCGAGCTCCGGCGTCACGTTCCGGACGCCGGGAACCGATCGGCGGTGCCCCCTCGCGTTCCGGGACCCTTGTGCCGCAAGTTCCGCTTGCCCGATGCCGAGTTGCTGGAAGAGGTCGCCTTGTCCGGACATCAGGTCAGAGCGACAGGGATGTCGTATGAGTCGTCATGGCCAGATGATAGGAGAAGGGCGGCCGAACGGGAACACGCGGGTGATCTTCCGAGGTCGCGTCAAGTCGGGTAGCTGCGAAGGGATGGAACCGCACCGCCCGCCACATCGCTGGTCTAGACGAAGCGCTAGTTCACGCGATCGGCGATCGGGATGCCGAAGTCAGTCGTGGGATGGCCGCCCGTAGCCTCGAATAACCCCGGTTGCATGATGGCCACGCCGCCTCGTCCCAAGCGCGGCGGATGCGGATGCAACCAGCTGGTAGGATCGCGGCCGACGGCCCGACGGGTGCCCAGGCCGTGACGACCGGCAGGTCGCCAGCCCAACCTTTCGCGACGGGCCGAACCTCACAGCCGAAATGGAGGCGCGAACGCTCCAAGCCGTCGGCCATGGCCTGCCGGTCGGCCTCCCGCACCAGCGGGCTGGCACCGGCGGCATGTGCGACGAGGCCGGCGATCCGGACGACGCGCATGCGTTCGGACAGCAGGCTTTCAGGATGGAGGTCGTCAAGGTGCATGAGGAGCGCGACGTCTCCGGACGGCGCGGCGTCGGCCACCGGCACCGTCACCTCCCGTGGTGGGATCGCCTCCTCCAAGGATGCGGGGTCCTCGTCGAGGCCTCGGGGGTCGTGACGACCCTCGGTGCAACGCCGGACGTTGTCGCGCCGCGCCACGTAGTGCTTGCCCCGCGTGTGCAGGCCCGCGACCCACCGCCACGAGAGCGTGTTGCTCGCCGGGTCGCCGTCGACGAGGTGGCGCATGAAGAAGTCGGCGCCCAGCTCCCAGGGCAGGCGCAGGGTGAAGATCCAGATGGACGCGAACCACATGCGGGCGTGGTTGTGCAGCCACCCGGTCTCGACGAGGTCGCGGGACCAATCGTCGAAGCCGTCGATGCCGGTGCCACCCTCCACGGCCCTTTGGTGGATGCGACGCAGCCCGGGCTCCGCATCGAGGTGCCTACGCCCCTCCTCGACCCCGTCGAGGTAATTCGTCCAGGCCTGCGGGTGCGTCTCGAGGTGGCCCTTGAAGTAGGTGCGCCAGAAGACCTCGGAGACGAACTTCTCCGCCTCGCGCTCCCCGAAGGCGCCGACTGCCGCCTCGACGACCTCCTGCTCCGAAATGAGGCGCCGACGCAGGTAGGGCGACAGGGCCGAGGTGGTCGGAGGCGCGCCGCCGCCACGGTCGGTGTTGCGCATGTTGGCGTAGCTCGCGCCTGGACCTTCGATGAAGGCTGCCAGCCGGGTGAGGCCCTCGGCCCTGGTCATTGGGTTCGAATGTGACATCCCACCCATCTAGGACCGGACGTCGACCGTCGACGCTAATGCTGCCATCTGCCGCGCACCGCATCTAGCGGGCCAGTCCCGGCGTATGATGTGTCAAATCGCTTCCAACGACGACCCCCATTTCGCGTCCAATCCCGACCCCTCT
>NZ_JARPVX010000048.1:0-30474 GCF_033947565.1 Lichenihabitans sp. Uapishka_5 | reverse complement strand
GGGCCGAGCAGGTCGAGCGCGGCCCTGAGCGTGAAGCCCATGCCGAGGCCGCCGATCAGCACGCGGCCGCCCTCGCGCCCCGCCAGCGTCGCGCAGCCAAGGCGCGCCAGGGCCTCCTCCGAGCCCCGCATCCGGCTGCCCATCAGCAGTTCCGGGCCGAGATTGATGACGAAATCCGTGCCGCGCCGCAGCAGCCGCAGCGGTGCGGTGCCGCCCGGCACAGCGGCGGTGTCGATCAGGATCCAGGGTTGCATAGGGTCTCCCGCCGCAGGAGCGCGCGACGCGTTTCCTGCCAAGCTTGTCGGGCGCGCGCGATGCCGGAACGGTGTTCGATCACCGTTCCGGCTGCTCTGAAGCTCAGACGATCCCGACCGGCCGCCCCACAACGGTGACCAACAAACCCGCATCGCCGAACAACCGCCGCGCCACCCGGTGCGTGTCTTCGAGCGTCACGGCCTCGATCAGCGGGTTGCGTTGATCGAGGTAGCCGACCTCGATGCCTTCCGCCTGCAAATGCACGAGCTGGCTGGCGATCTTCAGCGACGAGTCGAACCGCAGCGCGTAGGAGCCGGTCAGGTATTTCTTCGCCTTGTCGAGCTCGTCGGCGGTGGGGCCGTCTTCCGTCAGCTTGCGGATCTCGTCCTCGATGACGCTGAGCGACTCGGCCGCGCGCTCGTTCTTGGTCGAGGTGCCGCCCGAGAAGATGGATGCGTGATCGAAGGTCGCAAGCTGGGAATAAACCGAGTAAGCGAGCCCGCGCTTTTCGCGCACTTCCCGGAACAAGCGGGCCGAGAAGACGCCGCCGCCGAGAATGTGGTTCAGCACCACGCCGGCCATGTGGTCGTCGTCGAGCCGCGGAATCCCGTTGGTGCCGAAGCGCAGCGTCGCCTGCGGGATGTCGAGGTCGATCACCTCGCGGCGCCCGCCGCGCCCGATCATCACGTCGGCGATGGGACGCAGGCGCGGCGCCGCCGGCAGGGCGCCGAACGCCCGGTCGAGGGTCGCCCTGAGGGTGTCGGCGTCGATCGCGCCGACGACGGCGATCTTCAGCGAGCCGCGCGTGACGAGCGCCGTATGGGCCTCCACCACGTCGTCGCGCGTGATGGCCGCGAGCGACTCGAGTGTGCCCCGCACGGGGTGGCCGTAGGGGTGGTTCGGGAAGGCCGCCTCGCGCCAGGCCCGGCTCGCCAGGGCGTCGGGGTCTTTCGCCTCACGGCGGATCGATGCGGAAAGCTGCTGGCGCACCCGCTCGACCGCGCTGGCGTCGAAGCGCGGCTCGCAAACCGCGAGGCGCAGCAATTCGACAGCCGCATCGAGGTTGCGGCTCAGCGTCTTGGCGCGGCCGGTGACGAGGTCCCGGTCGGCCGAGAAGGAGATCTCGATGGCCTTGTCGTCGAGAGCGCGATGGTAGGCGTCGGCATCCATAGTGCCGGCCCCTTCGTCGAGCAGGCCCGCCATCAGGGCGACGGTGCCCTGCTTGCCGGCCGGGTCTTGGGCGGCACCGCCGTGAAAGGCGATGTCGAAGGCGACCAGCGGCACCGCATAATCCTCGACCAGCCAGGCCGTGATGCCGCCGGCCGAGCGGACGATCTGCACCGTCTCGGCGCGAGACCCCGTTGTCGGGGTCGCGAGTGTGGTTGTCATGGGATCTGGCTTTCTTGGCGCGGCGCTCAGGCGGCGGCCTGGGTTCCGTCAGTGTCTTGGGTCAGGAACCCGGTGACGCCGCGACGACGGGTGAGCCAGCGCTTGGCGGCCTCGCGCACGGCTTCCGCCGATACGCCCTCGATGTCCTCAGGCCAGCGGGCGATGTCGGCGACCGTCAGGCCGGTGGCGAGCGAGGCCCCATACCAACGGGCCAGCGAGGCCTGGCTGTCCTGGGCATAAACGGCATCGGCAACGAGCCGCGTCTTGGCCCGCTCGAGGTCGGCCGTGGGCGTCAGGTCGGTCGACACTTGGCGGACGACGGCGTCGATCGCGGCATCGAGCGTCTCGAGGCTGACGCCGGCGGCCGGCACGGCCCAGATGTAGAACCGGGTCGCATCGAGCGCGGTGCCCATGTAATAGGCCCCGGCCGAGACCGCGATGGCCTGATCGAGCACCAGCGTCTTGTACAACACGCTGGTCGAACCGCCGCCGAGATGGTGGGCCAGCACTTCAAGCGCGGCGCCCTCGTGCTCGGCCCCGGAACTGTAGGACGGCACCACGTACAGGCGCTGCACGCTGGGCTGCTCGACCTTCGGGTCGGCCAGCGTCACCAGCCGATGGGCGCGGGGCTCGGGTTCCTGCTGGCGCACCCGCACCGGTGCGGCCCCGCGGGCCGGGATGGCGCCATAGGTGGTGCGCGCCAGAGCCTCGACTTCCGGATAGGTGACGTCGCCGGCCACCACCAGGATGGCGTTCTCGGGCGTGTAGAAGCGGGCGTAATAATCGAGCGCGTCGGCGCGGTTCAGCCCCTCGATCTCGTGGTTCCAGCCGATGATCGGCTTGCCGTAAGGATGGTGGCTGTAGAGCGCCGCCTGCACGGCTTCGCCGAGCTGCGCGCTCGGGTCCGTGTCGGTCCGCATGCGGCGTTCTTCCAACACCACATCGCGCTCCGGCACCACCACGGCGTCGCTGAGCTCGAGGTTGGTCATGCGGTCGGCCTCGAAACCCATCAGGGTGCCGAGATGGTCCTTGGTGACGCGCTGGAAATAGGCCGTGTAGTCGTTCGACGTGAAGGCGTTCTCCTGGCCGCCGACTTCCGCAACCGCATCCGAAAAGGCGCCCTGCGGGTGCCTGGCGGTGCCCTTGAACATCAAATGTTCGAGGAAATGCGCGATGCCAGACTTGCCGGCCGGATCATCGGCCGACCCGTTGCGATACCAGACCATGTGGGTGACGACCGGCGCCCGGTGGTCGGAAATCACCACCACCTGCATGCCGTTGTCGAGCGTGCCGGAGGCGACGGGCGGACCGGAGGGCGCGGCCGCATGCGCGCCGGCATCGGGACGCAGGCCGACCGGCGCAGGGGAGATCGGAGCGGCAGCGGCAACAAGGGACATGGCATCCACGATCTTTAAAGGAGCCGGCATGCGGCCCAGGTCGCCCACCGGTGCGGGGCGCGTCCCGGCGCGGCGGCATCGACCCCAATGTGAGAATTATTCTCAGTTTGTCAAAGTGAGCGCCGACCCCCTGCCGCCATCTCTCCCTCGTCATTGCGAGGCTGCACAGCCGCCGCGGCAATCCAGCCCAGCGCCGGGGCTCTGGATTGCGTCACTGCGCTCGCAATGACGAAGGGTGGTGTGATCGGCGGTCGGCGATCTGCGCCTAAGCCACCGCCTTGATGACGCGCCCGACCTTGTCGGCCACTTCGCCGATCTGGTTTTCGGTGATGATGAGGGGCGGCGTCAGCGCGATCGTGTCGCCGGTCGAGCGCACCATCAGGCCCTCGTCGTGGAAGGCGCGCTCCAGCGCCTCGAAGGCGCGGGCCCCGACGGCGTCGGGCTTCGAGGCGAGATCGACCGCGCCCACGAGGCCGACCGTCCGGATGTCGAGCACGTTGGGCAGGCCCTTGAGCCCATGGATGGCGTTGGCCCAGACCGGCTCGAGCGCCTTGGCTCGGGCGAACAGATCCTCGTCCCGATAGGTGTCGAGCGTCGCGAGGGCAGCCGCGCAGGCGAGCGGATGCGCCGAATAGGTATAGCCGTGGAACAGCTCGATGACGCGTTCCGGGCCGTTCATGAAGGCGTCGTGGATGCCTTTCCGCGCCAGCACGCCGCCCATCGGCACGGCGCCCGAGGTGACGCCCTTGGCGAAGCAGATCATATCCGGGATGACGCCGTAGCGCTCGGCCGCAAAGGCCGTGCCGAGCCGGCCGAACCCGGTGATGACCTCGTCGAAGATCAACAGGATGCCGTGCTTGTCGCAGATGGCGCGCAGCCGTTCGAGGTAGCCCTTCGGGGGCGGCAGCACGCCGGTCGAGCCCGACATCGGCTCGACGATCACGGCCGCGATCGTCGAGGCGTCGTGCAGCGCCACGATGCGGTCGAGGTCGTCGGCGAGATGCGCACCCCATTCGGGCTCGCCCTTCGTAAAGGCCTGGTGTTCGCGGTTGTAGGTGTGGGGCAGGTGGTCGACGCCTGCCAAAAGCGTGCCGAAATGCTTGCGGTTCGACACGATGCCGCCGACCGAGATGCCGCCGAAACCGACGCCATGGTAGCCGCGCTCGCGGCCGATCAGCCGCTGTCGCGTGCCGCGACCCGACACGTTGTGATACGCGATGGCGATCTTCAACGCCGTGTCGACCGCCTCCGAACCGGAATTGGCGAAGAACACGTGGTCAAGATCGCCGGGCGCCAGCGCCGCGATGCGCGATGCGGTCGCAAAGGCCTTCGGATGGCCGAACTGGAAGGTGGGCGCGAAATCGAGCTCGGCCGCCTGGGCCTGGATGGCCGACACGATGCGGTCGCGGTTGTGGCCCGCGTTGGTGCACCACAGCCCCGCGGTGCCGTCCAGCACGGCCCGGTTGTCGGGCGTGAAATAATGCATGTCCTTGGCGCGGGCGATCATGCGCGGCCGCTGCTTGAAGGCCCGGTTGGCCGTGAACGGCATCCAGAAGGCTTCGAGGTCGTTCGGGATGTCGGTCTGGGCGACGGCGGCGGAAGACGACGGCATGGGGGCTCCTCGACGAGGCGGGAACGGTCCGGCGATGGATGCGCGGAGACCATCCCTGTGTAGCGCCCCTGCGACGAAAGGTCGAGCGGTCGCGGGCGGCGTGGGCTTCGATCGTGAATCCGGACCGAGACGACAGCGGGTTGCTCTCGGCGCGACGCCGCGTCTCTTCCAGCCAACAAGCCGCCGTTCAAGCCCTCGACGATGCGGCACGCACAGGCTGACAAGCCGGCCCGCGGAACCTTCGATGGCTCGGCACGGCCTTTTGCACTCAGCTTGTTCGCCGGTCAGCCAGAAGGCCCGCGAAGGTTCCTATGACGACCAAGCCTGCCCCGAGCACGGCCGACCCTGTGACAGGCTCGGACAGCAGAAGGTGGGCCAGGGCGAAGCCGAACAACGGTTCCGTCCCCATCAGAAACCCGACCCTGGTCGGGCTTGTGCGGCGGACCGCGGCATTCTGGACGTAGAAGGCCGCAACCGTGCAGAACAGCGACAAAAAGGCGACGCTGCCCCAGAAGCTCGCGTCGGCGCGAACCGCCAGCCCGCCGACGCCCTGCGTCACCGCAAGGGCCACCAACGCCACGGCGCCGACAGTCCCTGCTTGCACGGCGGTCAGCGCCACCGAAGACAGGGAACGTCCCGACATCAGCCGTTTCGTGGACACGACCATGATGGCACGAAGTGCTGCGGCCAGAAGAATGAGCCCATCCCCGATCGTCCAGGCCGTGACGCCGCCGACCAACAGGCTGACGCCAATGCTGGCCATGAAGGCCCCCGCGACGACGATCGGCGGCGGCAACCGACGCGACAGGCCATGGTCCAGGACTGGTGTGAAGAGTGTGCAGAGCGAGATGATGAGAGCCGCGTTCGTCGCGCTTGTCCGGGCAACACCCGCGACCTCCGCAATGAAGATCGCGGCCAGGATGGTCCCGAGTGCCCCACCGCGGAGAACGTCGTCCCTTGGAGCTATGGCGAGTTCCCGGCGGGCGGCCAGCGCCATCAGGCAGGCCGTGACCACGAACCTGTAGAAGATCAGAACGAGCACGGGAGCGGAGGCCAGTGCGCCCTTGGTGACCGGGTAGCTCGCCCCCCAAACCACGGCGACGCCCAGAACGGCCGCATCTGCCGGAAGCGTCGATCGGGAGATGGATCGCGTAACGGCACCCGATGGATGGAACATGTTCGGTTGCGCCCTTGATTGCTCACCGAATCCGCTCGGTGTCGGAGTGGTAGGGGGCGCCGCTAGGGCGTTATAGAATGAAAGCGCGGTCCCGGTCGGGGTGCGCATAGGCTGCAGGCGTCATGCCGACGATGGCCGTGAAATGGCGAGCCATGTGGCTTTGGTCGGCGAAGCCCGCCTCGATCGCGGCCATGGCCGGTGAGTGCCCTTCGCGGAGACGCTTCCGAACCAGGCGGACCTTCAGGCCAATGTGGTAGGCATGCGGGGGCAGTCCGGTTTGCCGCTTGAAGAGGTCGATCGTTTGCCGTCGGCGGAGCCCAGCCAACGACGAAAGCTCGTCGAGGCTGACGTCGTCTGCGACGCGGGCGTGAAGATAGTCCACAAGCCTGCTGGCCCGGCGATCGGGCACCGCGCCCCGCGGATCGTCGCCGGACGCGCCACGAGTGATCGCGGCCACCACCTCCGCCAAGGCGACCAGGGCCGCGTCCCGCGACAGGGTCAGCCTTGAAGCATGAAGCGCATCGTGAATGCGCGCCAGTCGCGTCGAAAGCGCGCTGTCCTGTCTGTTGCACGCGCCGAAGTCGGGCAGCGGGGCAGAAGCCGCGTCGCTGCGGTCGGCCAGGATCTCCGCCATCGTGTTTTCGCCGATATAGAACATCCGCTGGACCCAACCGGTTTCGACGGCTGCGTTGCCATGGTGGACGTCGCCGGGTCGCATCGACATGACGGTTCCCGGCACGACCGTATGGCGCTCGCCACGGCACCAGACCGCATGCACGCCGCCGGTGATGACGCCGATCAGGTATTCGGGATGAGAATGCGGCTTGAAGGTTTGACGGACGTAGTGCGCCGCCAGTGTTTCGAGGCCAGCGTGACCCAGCGGCCTCCGCAACGAAACGCGCTCCGATCTGGCCGCCGGCGGAGGCGCGTCATTCATCGTTGCCGTCCGCATTGTACAGGCCAACCACGCTGCGCGGTCTTCTATCGCGAATGGCATCGTTTCGCACCCGCGGCGTCGAGAACGGATTGTTCGAAGCGAACTCGGCAGCCGATCCGGTTCAGCCCCGGTGCGCGCAGCATGGCTTGACACCGGCGGCGTGGCTTCGTAGCGGCCCTGCATGGCCCTTGATCCCGCATCATCACCTTCCCGCATCGTCGGCGGCCTGTCCGAGCTCGCGCCGCATTATGACGTGGTGCTGAGCGACATTTGGGGCGTGCTGCACAACGGCGAAACCCATTTTCCGGCCGCCGTCGAGGCCTTGACCCGGTTCCGCGAGGGCGGCGGCACGGTGGTGCTCATTACCAATGCGCCACGGCCGAACGGCCCCATCCGGGAACAGCTCGACCGGCTGCGGGTGCCGCGCACGGCCTTCGACGATGTGGTGACCTCGGGCGATGTGACGATCGCCTCGATCCTGGCCCAGGCGGGAAAGCCGTTGTTCCACATCGGCCCGGAGCGTGACCTCGCACTCTACGAAGCCGTGGCGGCGCTCGGTCCGGCGCCCACGTTGGCGCCGCTCGATCGCGCCGGCTTCGTGGTCGTGACCGGCCTCAACGGCGACGAGACCGGTGTGCCGGAGGATTACGACGCCGAGCTCGACGCCATGCTGGGGCGTCAACTGGCGCTGATCTGCGCCAACCCCGACCTCGTGGTGCATATCGGCGAAGCGTTGCGATATTGCGCCGGCGCCATCGCGGAACGCTACCGTGCCAAGGGCGGCCAGGTGATCTATGCCGGCAAGCCCCATGCGGCCATCTATGACGCCTGCCTCCGAGCGGCGGCCCGGCTGCGCGGGCGGCCGGTCGACGCGCGCCGCGTGCTGGCGATCGGCGACGCCTTGCGCACCGATGTGGCGGGGGCCGTGCTGCAGGGGCTCGATGTGTTGTTCGTCACCTCGGGCATCCATCGCGACGAAACCCACCGCACCGGCGACGGCCAACTCGACACCGAGGCCTACCAGGCCATGATCGCGGCCGCGCAGCATCGGCCCCTGGCTGCCATTCCGGCCTTGACGTGGTAAGCTCGAAACGAACATCGGGGATCTGTGATGCGCATCGGACTGGCTGTGGGCGTGGTGGTGGGCTTGGCCGCCTGGGGGATCGGGGCCGCGGATGCGGCCGACTATAACGGCCCGTACCGGTCTTACCGCGCAGCCCGCAGGGCCGCGATCGGTGATTGCGTCCGCACCCGTGTCGAGGCGATCGGACCGCAGCCCGGCGGTGCCGCAGCGATCCACTATGCCGATGGTGTGCAGCAGGCCTACGATGGTGGCATGCTGGGTCAGGCGGAAACGCGGCTGGGCGACCCCATCCAGCTGTGCCTCGTGGCCTTCACGCGCGATTGCGGAACGCTGATTTCGAACGACCAGCCCGGCCGCACCTATGCGACCGGCAACTTGCGCACCGGCGCCGCCTGGACGGCGCCCGACACCCGCTCGAGCTGCGCGGCCCGCTGAGGCGACGCATGGCCGGCGTTGACGAGCCCGAGCGGCCGGACACGGGTTTCGTGTCCGGACCGTTGCTCGACCCCCGCTTTCTGATCTCCGAGGATCCCGAGCGGCTGCCCGACACCCTGGCGCGACCCGTGGTGGCGATCGGCAACTTTGACGGCCTGCACCGCGGTCATCAGGGCGTCCTGGCTCGGGCCCGGGATCTGGCACGGCGGCTCGGCCGCCCGTGTGCGGTGCTGACCTTCGAACCGCACCCGGCCAATTATTTCGCCGGCGCGCCGGTGATCTTCCGGCTGACGCCGGAGGACGCCAAGGCGCTGGTGTTATCCCGGCTCGGGCTCGACGGCATGATCGTGCTGACCTTCGGCGACGCTCTCGCGGCGCTCGACCGGGACGCTTTCGTGGACGACATCCTGGTGCGGCGCCTCGGCGTCGCGGCGGCGGTGATCGGCTACGACTTTCATTTCGGCGCCGGCCGGCGTGGCACACCGGAATTCCTGCGCGATGCCGGCGAGCGCCGCGGCTTCGCGGTCGAGGTGATCGGCAAGATCGCGGCCGATCGCGACGGCGACCTGTCGGCCGTGTCGTCGACGGCGGTGCGCCGGGCACTTGAAGACGGCGACGCGGCCCTGGCGGCCCGCTTGCTCGGCCATCCCTATATGGCGCTCGGGCCGGTGATCCACGGCCAGAAGCTCGGCCGCACCCTCGGTTTCCCGACCGCCAACATCCGGCTCGACCCGAGCTGCCGTTTGCGCCACGGCATCTATGCGGTGCGGGTGCGCGGCGACGGGCTCGACCATGGTGGCGTGGCGAGCTTCGGCCGTCGCCCCACCTTCGACAATGGCGCGCCGTTGCTCGAGGTGGTGTTGTTCGATTTCGCGGGCAACCTTTACGGCCGTACCATCGAGGTGGATTTCGTCGCCTGGATCCGCGGCGAAGAAAAGTTCGACGGGGCCGAAGCCCTAGTGACGCGGATGCACGAGGATGCCCGGCAGGCACGGGCACTCCTGGCGGACGTGATCTGAAGATGGCGCGGTCTCGGCTTTGCCGATAAACCTGAGGATCGCAGGCGACCCGTCATGAGCCAGCATCGCAGGAACGATTTGTCCTACGCCGAGGACTTCTACGGCTGGAGCCACCAGCAGGCCGAGCGCCTGCGTGCCGGCGACTGGACCGGCGTGGACGCCGTCAACCTGGCCGAGGAGATCGAAACCTTGGGTCGGTCCGAAGCGGCCGCCCTGCGGTCGAGCCTGCGCCTTGTGGCCATCCACCTGCTCAAGTTCCGCTACCAGCCGCAGCGCGCGAGCCGCAGCTGGCGGGTGACGGTGGAGCGCGAGCGCATCAACGCCGAACGCAGTCTCGACGAGAACCCGAGCCTGAAGCCGCGCTTGGCGGAGCTGTTTGCCCAGGCCTACGCCGATGCACGGCGGCTCGCGGCCGCGGAAACCCGATTGGCGATCGCCACCTTTCCGGTCGAGCCGCCTTTCAGCCTGGATGAGCTTCGCCACGGCTCGACGCCTGCTCCCTAGCCTCGACACCGATCCTTCACTTGTCGGCGCCCGCCTGCTAGACACCCGCCACCTTCCCCCAATGCGATCGAGGGCCGCGGTTGCCGTGGACCCGGCACGGACCCGATGACCGACACCCCCCAGGCCCCCGAGGGGCGCGATTATTCCAAGACCCTGTTCCTGCCCCGGACGGACTTCCCCATGCGGGCGGGCCTTCCGCAGAAGGAGCCGGAGATGCTGGAGCGCTGGGCCCGCATCGACCTTTACGGCAAGCTGCGCGCGGCAGCGGCCGGGCGACCGAAATTCGTGCTGCACGATGGGCCGCCCTATGCCAACGGCAACATCCACATCGGTCACGCGCTCAACAAGATCCTGAAGGACTTCGTCACCAAGTCCCAGCAGATGCTCGGCCACGATTCCAATTACGTGCCGGGGTGGGACTGCCACGGCTTGCCGATCGAATGGAAGATCGAGGAAGACTACCGCGCCAAGGGCCGCAACAAGGATGCGGTGCCGGTGGTGGAGTTCCGCCGCCAGTGCCGCGCCTTCGCGCAGAAGTGGCTCGACGTGCAGCGCGAGGAGTTCAAGCGGCTCGGCATCGTGGGCGACTGGGCCCACCCCTATACCACCATGGCCTTCGCGGCCGAGGCCCGCATCGCGGCCGAGATCATGCGCTTCGCCCGCAACGGCTCGCTCTACCGCGGCTCGAAGCCGGTGATGTGGAGCGTGGTCGAGAAGACCGCCCTGGCGGAGGCGGAAGTCGAATACGAGGACCACACGAGCGACACGGTGTTCGTGGCGTTTCCGTCCACGAGCCTCGGCGGATCGGTGGTGATCTGGACCACCACGCCCTGGACCATGCCGGGCAACCGCGCCGTGGCTTATTCGAACCGTGTCGCCTACGGGCTTTATGAAGTGTCGGAGGCCGCGGCCGACAACTGGGCCGCGCCCGGCGCCCGCTACATTCTGGCCGACAAGCTCGCCGAGGGGATGTTCAAGGCCGCGCGGGTCGACGGGTTCCGGCGGGTCGCCGATGTGGCCGCCGAGGCGCTCGCCGGCCAGGTGCTGGCCCATCCCCTTGCCAAAACGATGCCGGGCTATGGCTTCCCTGTGCCGCTGCTGGCCGGCGACCACGTCACTGACGAGGCCGGTACCGGCTTCGTCCACACGGCGCCGAGCCACGGCCGTGAGGATTTCGACCTCTGGATGGCATCCGGCAAGGCACTGGCCCAGGCCAACATCGACGCCCGCATTCCTTATACAATCGACGCCGACAGTTCTTACACGGCCGATGCGCCCGGCTTCGAGGGCAAGCGCGTGCTGACGGAGGCGGGCGCCCGGGGCGACGCCAACGATGCCGTGATGGCGGCGCTGGTCGCGGCCGGGACGCTTGTGGCCCGCGGGCGGCTCAAGCATGCCTACCCGCATTCCTGGCGGTCCAAGAAGCCGGTGATCTTCCGCAACACGCCGCAATGGTTCATCGCCATGGACAAGCCGATCGCCGTCGGAGCGTCGGAGGCGAGCGCCGGGGCGAGCCAACAGGCTGGCATCGGCCACAACGCACCCGAAACGCTGCGCGACATTGCGCTCGGTGCCATCGCCGACACCCGCTGGGTGCCGGCCGCGGGCGAGAACCGCATCACCGGCATGATCGGCAACCGACCCGATTGGGTGGTGTCGCGCCAGCGCGCCTGGGGCGTGCCGATCGCCATCTTCGCCCGGCAAGGCGGCGCCGGGCCGATGGATGTCGAGATCCTGCGCGATGACGCTGTCGACGCGCGCATCCTGGCGGCTTTTGCGGCCGAGGGCGCCGATGCCTGGTACGAGCCGGGCGCGACCGAGCGTTTCCTTGGCGCCGAACTCGCAGCCGAGGGCTGGCACAAGGTCGACGACATTCTGGACGTGTGGTTCGACTCGGGTTCGACCCACGCCTTCGTGCTCGACGACCCTGTGGCCTTCCCGAGCCTCGCCGGCATCCACCGCAGGGTGGACGGGGGCGCCGACGAGGTGATGTATCTCGAAGGCTCCGACCAGCACCGCGGCTGGTTCCATTCCTCGCTGCTGGAAAGCTGCGGCACCCGGGGCAGGGCGCCTTTCGACGTGGTGCTGACGCATGGCTTCACGCTCGACGAGCACGGCCGCAAGATGTCGAAGTCGAAGGGCAACGTCACGGCCCCGCAGGACATCATCAAGGCGAGCGGCGCCGACATCCTGCGCCTATGGGTGGCGGGTGCCGACTATTCGGACGACCAGCGCATCGGCAAGGAGATCCTGGCCACCACGGCCGATTCCTACCGCAAGCTGCGCAACTCGCTGCGCTGGATGCTCGGCACGCTGGCGCATTTCGAAGACAGCGAGCGCGTCCCCGCGGCCGGCATGCCGAGCCTCGAGCGATTCATCCTGCACCGGTTGTCCGAGCTCGACGAGACGGTGCGAGCCGCCTATGCGGGCTTCGACTACAACCGCGTCATGGCCGCCCTGTCGGGCTTCATGAACGGCGACCTGTCGGCCTTTTATTTCGACATCCGCAAGGACGCGCTGTATTGCGATCCGCTGTCGAGCCTGACCCGCCGCAGCGCCCTGACGGTGGTGGACGAGGCGTTCCGCCGCCTCGTGGTGTGGCTCGCGCCGATCTTGTCCTTCACGGCCGAGGAAGCCTGGCTGGCGCGCCATCCGAGCGACACCGGCACGGTTCACACCGAGCTTTTCCCCGACACGCCGGCCGCCTGGCGCGACAACGCGCTGGCGGCGCAATGGCGGGCGATCCGCACCGTGCGCCGCGTCGTCACCGGCGCCCTCGAGGTCGAGCGCGCCGCCAAGCGCCTCGGCGCCTCGCTCGAGGCTGCGCCCGAGGTCTTCGTCACCGACCCGGCTCTCAAGGCCGCGCTCGAGAACATCGACCTCGCGGAGGTGTGCATCACCTCGGATCTTCGGGTGTCTTCCGGCGAGCCGCCGGCGGGCGCCTACCGGCTCGACGACGTATCAGGCGTGGCGGTGCTGCCGCACCGGGCCGAAGGCCGCAAATGCGCCCGCTCCTGGCGCATCACGCCGGACGTCGGCCAGGACGCCGACTATCCCGACGTGACGCCGCGCGACGCGGAAGCCTTGCGTGAGTTGGGTCGGGCCGGGCGCCTGCCGTGGTGAAGCTGCGGCTGCTCGGGGCCGCCATCGCCCTCGTGGCCCTGGCGATCGACCAGGGCAGCAAGCTGTGGCTGCTGAACGACTACGGGCTTGCGGCGCGGCAGCCCGTGGCGGTCACGTCCTTCTTCGACCTCGTGTTGGCCTGGAACCGCGGCATCTCCTATTCGCTGTTCACCACCGACAGTGCCCGGGGCCCCTGGATCCTGCTGGCCGTGACACTGGCGGCGACGCTGCTGCTGATCGTCTGGCTGTGGCGCGTCGATCAGGCCGTGACCGCAGTGGCGCTGGGGCTGCTGATCGGCGGCGCGCTCGGCAACGCTTATGACCGCTTCGCCTATGGGGCGGTGGTGGATTTCGTGCACCTGCACGCCGGCGGGTTTTCCTGGTATATCTTCAACGGTGCCGATGTGGCGATCTGCATCGGCGTGGCAGTGTTGCTGCTCGGCTCGTGGGTGGCGCAGCCCGGTCCGGCCGGCGCCTCCAAAATGCCGGAAAAGAACGCTTAAGACGGCGTGAATGAACAGCCATTCGGGCCTCGGCCTGGACCAGCGGAGGAACATCATGGCGATCAGGCAATCGTCCCTGTGGCTCGTGACGGGCGCGCTTCTGGCCGCGACGCCGGCTTTCGCGGCTGATGACGGCTACCAGGACGTGTTCTCGTCCGTGGTGGGCGCCATCGGCATTACGAAGAGCGATCCTACACCGGAGATCGACTACCGCGAGCGTGCTCCCCTGGTGCTGCCGCCGCGCATGGACCTGCCGCGCCCCTCGGCCGAGATCGCCCACCCGGCCTCCTGGCCGACCGATCCCGATGTGACGCGTCGCAACCGGGCGGCGGCGGACGGCCGTGCCCCGATGGCCAACATCCTCGGCAACACGCGCGATACCCTGAACAAGGACGAGATGATGTCCGGCCGCTCGTCCGGTGAGCCGGAAGCGGTGCGGGCCCGCAATTGCGGCCAGGACGGCAACAACCGGGCCTGCCTGATGATGACCCCGGAGCAGCTGCAGGCCGAAAGCGACCATTACGAGCGCAGCAACCCCGACACCAAACGGGACAAGGTCGAAGCGGGTGTCGAACCCGACCGCGTTTACCTGACCCAGCCCCCTAAGGGCTATCTGAAGACCTCCAAGACCGTGAAGCTCACCAACGACGGCCCCAAGCTGACGAAGGACGCCTCCAATCCGAAATCCGACCTGCTGTACGAGAAGCCCAAGGACGAAGAATAAGGTTGTCCGAGCGGCGCCCGTTCGCGCCTTCGGTTTCGACCCTTTCTGCGGGCAGCCGAGGGGGACTGGTGCCCCTCGACTGCGTGTTCCGGTTTGGTTTTTACGCGACCCAGAGATTTCTGGAGCGATGCCAGTTCTCGATCGACTCGTCCGGATAAAGGTCGAACACCTTGTCGCCCGGCTCGATCCTCGGCTCCACCCAGTCGGGTTTGAAGCGCAGCATCAGATGCGTCCGCTCGCGCGCCACGGGCAACGCCGTATCGATCGCCGACGCGAACGGGTGGACCAGCTCCGGCCAGTTCGGATCCCATAGCCAGAGCGCCGTGGCGCAGCGGTCGCAGAAATGCCGTTGCCCGTCGCTGGTCCGACATTGGGTGCCGTCGTCGATCGTCGCCTGGTAGGTGCGGATCGCCTCGGCGCCTGCCACATCGAGGCTCGACTTCGTGCCCATGATGTTGATGGCATAGCCACCCCCACCGGCCGTCTTGCGGCAGATGCTGCAATAACACAGCTGATAGGGCACGGGCGTGTGGCTCTCGACCGTGAAACGCACGGCTTGGCAGCGGCATGAGCCCGCGAGACGAAGCGGCATGGGTCATCTTCCGTGCTGGATGCTACCATGCGGGTTGTATGAAGCGGGGGCCGCCCGTCAAGGGCAGCCCTTTCGAGGCGCCCGCGCGCGCCGTCGCCCTCGAATACCAGCGCACGGAAGGCCTCCCGTACCATGGACATGCCCGTCACCCTGGTCGGCCTCGCGGGGTCGGTCGCCCTGCTGTTGTGGGGCACCCACATGGTGCAGACCGGCATCCAGCGCGCCTTCGGGGCGCGTCTGCGCATGGTGCTCGACCGCGCCTTGCGGACGCGTTTGCGCGCCTTCCTGGCCGGGGTCGGGGTAACCGCCGCATTGCAAAGCAGCACCGCCACGGGCTTGATGGTGACGGGCTTCGCAGCCGGCGGCGTCGTCGATCTCGTGCCGGCGCTGGCGGTGATGCTTGGCGCCAATGTCGGCACGACGTTGATCGTGCAATTATTGTCCTTCGACGTCGCATCGCTGGCGCCGGCCCTGGTGCTGGCCGGTGTCGTGTTGTTCCGCCGCAACCGGTCGGCCCACGCGCGCGACAGCGGCCGCATCTTCATCGGCCTCGGGCTCATGCTGATCGCCCTGCACCAGCTGGTCGGCCTCGTCACGCCCTATGAAGATGCGCCGTCGCTCCGCATCATCCTGGGCCTCGTGTCGAGTGCGCCGCTGGTGACGCTGATGATCGGCGCCGCCGCCACCTGGCTGGCCCATTCGAGCGTCGCCATCATCCTGGTTACGGTGTCGTTGGCGAGCCGCGGTGTCATGGCGCCCGATACGGCTTTCGCGATGGTGCTGGGCGCCAATCTCGGCACGGCGCTGAACCCGATCCTCGAAGGCGGCGTCGGCGACGATCCGGCGGCCAAGCGGCTGCCCATCGGCAATATGCTGGTGCGTCTCGGCGGTGCGGCCGTCGCGCTGCCGGTGCTGCCGTGGCTCGGCCGCTGGCTCGTGACGCTCGAGCCCGAGATGGGCCGGGCGGTCGCGGATTTCCACACGGCCTTCAACGTCGCGCTGGCGCTGATCGGCCTGCCGCTGCTCGACCGCTACGCCGCTCTGCTGCGCCGCTGGTTGCCGACCCGCATCGATCCGGCCGATCCGACGCGGCCGCTCTACCTCGACCCCGCGGCGCTCGACACCCCCATCGTGGCGCTCGGCTCGGCGGCCCGTGAGGCGCTGCGGCTGGCCGACGTGCTGGATGCCATGCTGGAAGGGGCCGTCGATGCCTTTGCCAAGGCTGATCGTCGGGTCATCACCGGGGTTCGCCGCTATGACGACATCCTCGACGCCCTCAACGTCGCCATCCGCACCTATCTGACGTCGCTCGACGGCGATGCTTTGAGCGACGGCGATCACCGCCGGCTTGCCGAGATCCTCAGCTTCGTGTCGAACCTCGAACAGGCCGGCGACGCCACGGAAAAGAGCCTGTTGCCGCTGGCGGCCAAGCGCCTGAACCGCGGCCTGCCGCTATCCGTCGAGGGCCGCGACGACATCGTGGCGCTGATCGAACGGTTGCGCTCGAACCTGCGCACCGCCGCCTCGTTGCTGGTCACCGACGATGTGCGCGGCGCCCGCCTGCTGGCGGAAGAAAAGCGCAACTTCCGCGAGATCGAAAGCCGCGCAACGCGGGGCTACCTGGAAGACCTGCGGCTCGGCCGCGCCGTTTCGGCCGATGGCGGGGCCTGGCACCTCGACGTGGTGCGCGAAGCCAAGCGCATCAACGCCCATCTGGTGGCCGCCTCCGCCTATCCGATCCTCGAACGCCAGGGCGAGTTGTTGTCGAGCCGCATCGCCGGAGACGAGTGAGGCAGGCATCTCGGGGAACCACCACGGCGGGGCGCGGTCTCGCCCTCGGGCTCGCGACGCGCTACATCGGCTGTGTCGATGGGAGAAGATCGGTCATGACACGAGTGAACGCCGCGGGACTGAGGGTCGACCCGATCCTGTTCGACTTCGTCGAGCGTGAGGCCCTGGCCGGCACCGGCCTCGACTCCGATGCCTTCTGGGGTGGCTTCGCGGCCATGCTGCGCGACCTCGCGCCCGAGAACCGCCGCCTGTTGGCGGTGCGCGACGACATGCAATCCCGTATCGACGCCTATCTGCGCGACCATCGTGGCGACGCGTTCGACGCGGCCGATTATCTCGAATTCCTGCGCACGATCGGCTACCTGCTACCCGATCAGCCCGGTGCCACGATCGCGACCTCCGGGGTCGACGACGAGATCGCCCGGCTGGCCGGGCCGCAGCTCGTCGTGCCGATGTCGAATGCCCGATACGCGCTCAACGCCGCCAATGCGCGCTGGGGCAGCCTCTATGACGCGCTCTACGGCACCGACGCCATTCCGGATGCCGGCGACGCCGCGCGCGGGGCGGGCTTCAACCCGCATCGGGCCGCCAAGGTGGTGGAATTTGCCAAGGCCATGCTGGACAAGGTGGCGCCCTTGGCCGAGGGCAGCCACGCCGCCGTGATCGCCTATACGGTCGAGAACGGCGTCCTCAAGGCCGACCTCGCCAAGGGCAAGCCGCCCATCCCGCTGGCCGACCCGAGCCTGTTCGTCGGCTACAAGGGCGCGCCGCCGGCGCCTACCGCGGTGCTGTTGCGCCACAATGGCCTGCATGTGGAGCTGGTGATCGACCGGACGCATCCGATCGGCCGCACCGATGCGGCCGGCATCGCCGACGTGGTGATGGAATCCGCGGTCAGCACCATCATGGACATGGAGGACAGCGTCGCGGCCGTCGATGCCGCCGACAAGGTGGAGGTTTACCGCAATTGGCTCGGGCTGATCGACGGCAGTCTCGTGGCATCCGTGCCGAAGGGGGGGGCCACGATCGAGCGGCGCCTCAACCCCGATCGCAGCTTCACCGCCCCGGACGGCGGCACGCTGACCCTGCATGGCCGCAGCCTGATGCTGATCCGCAACGTCGGCCACCACATGATGACCGATGCGGTACTGGACCCGGAAGGCCAGGACGTGCCCGAAGGCATGCTCGATGCCGCGATCAGCATCCTGATCGCCAAGCGCGATCTTGAAGCGACCGATGGCCTGCGCAACAGCCGCACGGGCTCGATCTACATCGTCAAGCCCAAGATGCACGGACCCGAAGAGGTGGCCTTTGCGGACGCCATCTTCAGCCGCGTCGAAGCCATGCTGGGGTTGCCGGCCCATGCCGTGAAGATCGGCATCATGGACGAAGAGCGTCGCACCTCGATCAACCTGCGGCGCTGTATCGCCACGGCCCGCAACCGCGTGGTCTTCATCAACACCGGCTTCCTCGACCGCACCGGCGACGAGATCCACAGCTCCATGGAGGCGGGGCCCATGGTGCGCAAGAACGAGATGAAGAACCAGGCCTGGATCAAGGCCTATGAGGACAACAACGTCGATTCGGGGTTGGCGCTCGGCCTGCCCGGCCATGCCCAGATCGGCAAGGGCATGTGGGCGGCGCCCGACCGGATGGCCGACATGCTGGCCCAGAAGGGTGGCCACCCGCGCTCCGGCGCCACCACGGCCTGGGTGCCGTCGCCGACCGCCGCGACCCTGCACGCGCTGCACTACCACGAGGTGGATGTCGCGGCCCGCCAGGCCGAACTCGCCACGCGGGCACCGGCCCGTGTCGAGGACATCCTGACCATTCCGGTGGCCCGCTCGAACTGGCAGCCCGAAGCCGTGCGGGAAGAACTCGACAACAACGTCCAGGGCATCTTGGGCTATGTGGTGCGCTGGGTGGATGCCGGTGTCGGCTGCTCCAAGGTGCCGGACATCCACGATGTCGGCCTGATGGAGGATCGCGCCACGCTGCGCATCTCGAGCCAGCATCTGGCCAATTGGCTGGCGCATGGCGTCGTGACAGCCGACCAGGTGAACGAAGCCCTGCGCCGCATGGCGGCCGTGGTGGACGGGCAGAACGCCGGCGAGCCCGGTTATCGCCCGATGGCGCCGGGCTTCGATGGCGAAGCCTTCCGGGCCGCCTCCGACCTCATCTTCCAGGGTCGGACCCAGCCGAACGGCTATACCGAATGGGTTCTGCATGCCCGGCGCCGCGCCGCCAAACTGGCGCAGGGCCTCTGACAAAGGCCAAAGCAGTTCTGGATGGGGTTACTTGATCACCTGCCACCGGTTCGTGCCGGTGGCGGGTTTCGGGGCGGCGCTGGCTCATAGTCGGTCTGTCGCGATGCCGGGGCCAAGGCGCCGATCACGACGCCCGGCGTCGGATGCGGCGGGCAAGACGGTCTTAACCCTGCGGGCTGATGTCCGACGTCGCCACCTCGAACCACACAGGTCGTTAGACCTTTGCGTCCATGGTGGAATCTCGCGCCGTCGAGATCCGAGGTTCCGTTTTGCGCCACCCTAGCTTGTCCATCGCATCCCGGCTGATCTTGATGGCCGCGGCGGGCGTGGTCCTGGTCCTGGCCATGGGGGCGTTCAACCTGCGCCAGCTCAACACGGTCTATTCGGCCGCGTCCGACACCCATTCGGTTTGGATGCCGCGCACCAGCAAACTCGATCAGATCCTGTTCACGATGCTGCGGTACCACACGACGACGATCCGCACCGTCATCGCGACGGACCCTGCGGAGGTGAAGGGGCTGGCTGACGAGTTCGTCGAAATGGACGCGGCCATCCCGGCGTCGCTGGCCGCCTATCGCGCCACCATCACGAACGACGCCGAGCGGACTTTGTGGAGCACCTACGAGGCGAAGTGGCAGGCCTACCTCGAGGCGCGCCGGCCCATCGTGGCCGCTGTCGCCAAGGGCGATCAGACAGCGGCCGCCGCCGGCATCGCACCGGCCCGCGGACCGCTCGTGGCGGCGTTCGACGCTTTGTCGGCCGCCATCAAGGTGAATGACGCCGGTGCCGCGGCGTCGGCCGCCGAGGCCGAGCGCGGTTACAGCATGGCATGGAGCGTCACGTTGGCCCTGGCGGCCGCCGCCACAGCCATCATGCTGGTCTGCGCCGCATGGATCTTCCAAACAACGGCTCGGCCGCTTTCGGCGCTCATCAAGCACATCGGTCGCGTGGTGTCGGGCGACCTGGCGTCCCCGATCCCTTATGCACAGCGCCGCGACGAGATCGGCCAGATGGCGGCCTCCGTCGAAACGTTCCGCCGGGCTGCCGCGTCGAATCTTCGCCTCGAAGGCGAAGCCGTGGAGGCGCGCGACCGTGCCGCCGCCGATCAGACCGCCCTGCGGGCGCGCGCCGAAGCCGAAGCCGATGCGCGGCTACAAGCGGCGATCGCGGGCCTGCGCACCGGCCTGCAGCACCTCGCGGCGCGCGACCTCACCTTCCAGATGGATGAGGCGCTCGCCCCGCAATTCGAAGACCTGCGCCACGATCTCAACCAGGCCACGGGCCAGCTCAACGAAGCCTTGTCGGGTGTCGCCACCGTCGCGAGCTCGATCAACGCCGGTTCGTGCAGCATCGGTCGGGGCACCGACGACCTGTCTCGCCGCACGGAGCAACAGGCCGCGAGCCTCGAGCAGACGGCCGCGGCGCTCGACGAGATCACCAAGACGGTGCGGTCGTCATCGCAAAGCGCCGTCGAGGCCCGCCAGGTCGTGGCCGCCACCCGCAAGGACGCCGAAGCCTCGGCCGAGGTGGTGCGTCAGGCCGTCGGCGCGATGGGGGCCATCCGGGCGTCCTCGACCCAGATCAGCGACATCATCGGCGTCATCGACGAGATCGCCTTCCAGACCAACCTCCTGGCGCTCAACGCCGGTATCGAGGCGGCTCGCGCCGGCGAGGCCGGTCGCGGCTTCGCCGTGGTGGCCTCCGAAGTGCGCTCCCTCGCCCAGCGCTCCGCCGAAGCCGCGAAGCAGATCAAGGGCCTGATCTCCCGTTCGGCCGACCAGGTTTCGCAGGGTGTCGAGCTCGTGGGTCGCGTCGAAGTCGTTCTCACCGGCATCGTGGATCAGGTGGGCGCGGTCGACCGCACCATCGCCGCCATGGCGGTGTCGAGCGCGGAACAATCGTCCGCCCTCGCCGAGGTCAATGTGGCGGTCGGCCAGATGGACCGCGTGACGCAACAGAACGCCGCCATGGTGGAAGAAACCACCGCGGCCGGCCATGCGCTTCAAACGGAAACGGCGGAACTGTCGAACCTGGTGGGCTGCTTCAAGGTTGTGGGCGGCACTGCGACCTCGCACGTCGTGCCCCTGCGTCCGAAGCAGGCCGCCCCGAGGGTGCGGAGCGGTCGCGCCGCGGTGGCGGTCGCGGTCCCTCAGGCGGCTGCGTCGGAATGGGAGGAATTCTGAGATCCCAGCCGTCGGAAAAGGGCCACCTGTGGATCGGGCGCGGCGCTCGGTCCGCAACGGGTGGCCTCAGGACGGCACCCGGACGTAGTCTCCCGGCGCGTCGCCGAGCGCCGGGAGATCGCCGGCCCCCGGCACGCGGGCCGGCACGGTGTCGGGCGCCTGGGCCTTGAGCCAATCGATCCAGTCGAGCCACCAGGTTCCCTTGTGCTCGATCGCGGCCAGGAGCCAGTCGTCGTAGCTGCCTTCGGGCCGGCCGCCTGTCCAGAACCCGTATTTGGCCTTGGCGGGCGGGTTCACCACGCCGGCGATGTGGCCCGAGCCGGCCAGCACGTAGCGGACCTCGCCGCCGAAGAAGCGCGCGCCGGCAAACACCGAGCGGGCTGGGGCGATGTGGTCTTCCCGGGTGGCGAGGTCGTAGATCGGCACCGTGATGCGCCCGAGGTCCAGCCGCTCGCCGCCAAGCATCATCTCGCCGGCCGACAGCCGGTTCTCGAGGTACAGGTTGCGCAGGTAGTAGCTGTGGTTGGCGGCCGTCATCCGGGTCGAATCGGCGTTCCAGGCCAGCAGGTCGAAGGCGGCGGGCGGCTTGCCCTTCAGGTAGGTGTTGACCGCATAGGACCAGATCAACTCGTCCGGGCGCAGCATGTTGAAGGCATTCGCCATCTTGGAGCCCGGCAGGGTGCCGGTCGCTTCCATTTCGCGTTCGACGGCGCGGATCTGCCCTTCGTCGGCAAACACCTTGAGGTCGCCCGCTTGTTCGAAATCGACCTGGGTGGTCAGCAGCGTGGCGCTGGCAATGCGACGGTCACCCTGGGTCGCCATATGGGCCAGGGTCGCGGCCAGCAGGGTGCCGCCGACGCAATAGCCGACCGTCGCCACCTCGGGTTCGCCGGTCGCCAGCGCGATCGCATCGAGGGCCGCCACGATGCCTTCGCGCCGGTAGGCGTCCCAATCCATGGCGGCGTGGCGCGCATCCGGGTTGACCCAGGAAATGACGAAGACCGTCAGGCCCTGGCTCACCATCCAGCCGATGAAGCTCTTCTCCGTGTTGAGGTCGAGCACGTAGAATTTGTTGATCCAGGGGGGCACGATCAGCAGCGGCCGCCGCACCACCTCGGGCGTCGCGGGCGCATATTGCAGCAGTTCCATCAGGGCATTGCGGAACACCACCTTGCCGGGGGTCGCCGCCATGTCGACCCCGAGCGTGAAACGGCTCGCATCGGTGTGCCGGATCTTCAGCTCGCCGCCGCCGGCCGCGATGTCCTCGGCCAGCATCTGCATGCCGCGCACCAGGTTGTCGCCGTTCTCCCGGAAAGTGTCCTTGATGAGCTCCGGATTGGTGGCGAGGAAGTTCGACGGCGACAGGGCACTCGACAGCTGGCGCAGGTAGAAGGCGGCCTTCTCGCGCGTCGGCGCATCCAGGTTCTCGGCGTCGTCGACCATCGCCTTGGCCCAATCGGTGGTCACCAGATAGGCTTGGTGCAGGAAATCGTACATCGGCGAACCGCGCCATTCGGGCGCCGCGAAGCGCTTGTCGCTGCGGCGGTCGGGCAGGGCCGGTTGCTCCGCGACCGCGCCCGTGAAGCGCGCCAGGCTGTCGGTCCAGGCGCCGAAGAGATCAGCGGTCAACCGCGTCTGCGCCTCCATCATGCGGAGCGGGTTGCCGAGCCAGCCTTCCGCGATGCGGCTCATGGTGGCGAAGCCGTCGCCCAGATCGCCGCCGAGCGTCGGCTTCATCGTGCCGGTTTCGCGTGGGCGGAGGTAGGCTTCCGCCACCTTGGCGCCGAGACCGATCAGCTTGCCGGTGTTGGCCGCGATGGCCCCGAGGTCGGGCAATGGCGCCCGGTCGGTGGGCTTCGCGTCAGGCTGGCGCGACGGCGCTTCCGGTGGGGAGGCTGGCGTGTCGCTGGGTGTGGCCGCAGGGCCTGGTGCCAGAGTGCTGGCGGCGCTGGGCCGCAGCCGCGGCTGGGCGGCCTCGGGCGCTGTGCTGCGCTCCAACACCGAATGGAAGGGCGCCGCCTCGGGCAGCGGCGGCAACAGCGGCCCGGCCGGACCGTGATCCAGCGCCGGCGACAAGACCGGTCCATCGGAAGGCAAAGGCGCCGGCCTGCGCTTGGGGCGGGGTGTCGGGTCGGAGGCCGCAGCCGGGGCAGCCTTGGAGGCGCGGGGACGTTTGCTGCTCATGGCAATTCTCCCGGACCCGGGAACCCGCTGAACACAGTCCCGCTTCGGTCACATTGGCGGTGTAGTGCGGCAACACGGCGACTTCCACTGCCATCGACCGTACCAGGGGAGGCCCATGCAGCGTCAAGGCAAGATCGCGTCCCTCCTGGTCGCGGCACTCCTCGGCTGTGTGGTGTCGGCCCGGGCCGACGAAGCAGGGTCGCACCCGATCGATTCCACCCTGGAGGTGCTCGGCCTCAAGACCAAGCCCGGGCCGATGCCGGGCTTTGTCGAGCAGTCGCGTGGGGCGCAAACGCAGGACGAATACCTGCCGGTCGGCGCCAGTGCGCCCAAGCGCGCCCTTGCCCCGAAATCCGCCGCCGACGTCAAGGCCCTGACGGCCGAGCTCGATGCGGCGCGCGACGCGCAATTGGCCGGCAAGCGCCCGAAGCCGATGGGCGACGGCCACGCGGCCGCCAAGCCGGCACCCGCCACCGCCGGGGCCAAACCGCCGAAACGACGGGCCGGGGCCGCCCCGGCAACAATTCGTTAACGCTGCATGGACAAAAGCTGATCTCCTAGCGTACCCACCTCCGGTCTTTTCCCGAAAGCCGTATGAACATGGCCGAATTCCACAGTGTGCGGCGCCTGCCGCCTTATGTCTTCGAGCAGGTCAATCGCCTCAAGGCCGCCGCCCGCAACGCCGGCGCCGACATCATCGACCTCGGCATGGGCAACCCGGACCTGCCGGCCCCCAAGCACGTGATCGAAAAGCTGGTCGAGACGGCCGGCAAGCCGCGCACCGACCGATATTCGTCCTCCAAGGGAATCGCCGGCCTGCGTCGCGCCCAGGCCAATTATTACGGCCGCCGTTTTGGCGTGAAGCTCGATCCCGACCGTCAGGTCGTGGCGACGCTTGGCTCCAAGGAAGGCTTCGCCAATATGGCGCAGGCCATCACGGCGCCGGGTGACGTGGTGCTGGTGCCCAACCCCTCCTATCCGATCCACGCCTTCGGGTTTCTGATGGCCGGCGGCGTCATCCGCTCGGTTCCGGCCGAGCCGACCCCTGAGTTCTTCGTGGCGCTCGAGCGGGCGGTGATCCATTCCATCCCGAAGCCGCTGGCCGTGGTGGTGTGCTACCCTTCCAACCCCACCGCCATGGTGGCGGACCTCGATTTCTACAGGGACCTCGTCGCCTTCGCGAAGAAGCACGAGATCTTCATCCTGTCGGACCTCGCCTATTCGGAAGTGTATTTCGACAACAACCCGCCGCCGTCCGTGTTGCAGGTGCCGGGCGCCATGGATGTGACGGTGGAGTTCACCTCCATGTCGAAAACCTATTCGATGGCCGGTTGGCGCATGGGCTTCGCGGTCGGCAACGAGCGGCTTGTGGCAGCGCTGACCCGGGTGAAGAGCTATCTTGATTATGGCGCCTTCACGCCCATCCAGGTCGCCGCCACGGCGGCCCTGAACGGTTCGGATGATTGCATCGCCGAGATGCGGGCCACCTACAAGGCCCGGCGCGACGTGATGGTGGAAAGCTTCGGTCAGGCGGGCTGGAGCCTGCCGGCCCCCGTGGCCTCGATGTTCGCCTGGGTGCCGATCCCCGACAAGTTCAAGCACCTCGGCAGCCTCGAATTCTCCAAGCTGCTCATCGAGAAGGCCGATGTCGCGGTGGCGCCCGGCCTCGGCTTCGGGGAGCATGGCGACGGCTATGTGCGGCTGGCGCTCGTCGAGAACGAGCAGCGCATTCGTCAGGCGGCGCGCGGCATTCGACGCTTCTTCGACACCGCCGACGAGCGGCTGCACAACGTGGTGCAACTCCGCCAGCCGGCCTGACGGCATCATGGCCGTGCGGATCCCTAATAATGATCTGCACGATCTCGCAAAATAATGATAACGCCCCTATATGAGGCGTTTTCTCACAATATGATTTTATTTGTTGCATAGTTTTGCAGGCGATGTTGTAGAATGCATGTCAAAAATCGAATAATCTATCAAGTACGGAGTCTAAATCAGGCAGTCTTATAAATTTGCCTCGCGGAATGATGCGATGGTTTGGCCGTTCTAACTTGGCCCCTTTTGAATTCGCTTTCGTATGTTTGGCAACGCGGTAGTTCGAAATATCTGGAAGCCTTTCTCCCGGACGTCCCCCAAACCAGAGATACGAATTCACGTTTAGTTCATGGTTCAGCACGGGCCAAATAATACAGCCGCTCGGCTTTTCCATCAATTTAAGGCTCGCTTTTGTGCTGGCAGTCTTCCCTCCAATTATCACCGACTTCATCTGAATATGGCGTGTGGTGCTTCTCCAACTCAGTACTAAATCATATCCTCCGGCATCGAACTCAGACCGAAGAACCTCTACATCCATGATGTTTCGTTGCCATAATCGGCGGAGGATATCTCCGACGAACACATGTTCGACAATTCGTTCACGGAGCACAGAATGAATTGTGTGAGAATCAAGATGGGTTAGCTCGTCGAGCAATGCGGACCTCGCTTGCATACTAGGTCGAGTGTTCCGACATCATAAACGGCCGGTTCGTTCTGCTTCAAGATAGAGGATACCCATGGGGTCTATGGTCTTTGACCACCTGGCAGAGCTCGCTCGCTCGGCGCGCCGCATCACGGTGCTGACCGGGGCAGGGGTCTCGACCGAAAGCGGTGTGCCGGATTTCCGCTCGCCCGGCAGCCCCTGGCTGGTTCACAAGCCGATCGGCTATGCCGAATTTTTGTCGGGTGCCGAGGTCCGGGCGGAAGCCTGGCGGCGCAAGTTCGCCATGGACGACATCTACCGAGACGCCCGGCCCAACCGGGCCCATGCCGCATTGGCGCGGCTCGATGGCCTCGGTCGGCTCGTCGCCGTGGTGACGCAGAACATCGACGGGCTGCATGCCGCTGCCGGCCTCGCGCCCAGTCGCCTGGTGGAGCTGCACGGCAACGGCACCTATGCGCATTGTTTGACATGCGGGCAGCATTTCGAACTCGCGACCGTGCGACGGCACCTCGAGGCCACCGGTTGCGCGCTCGATTGCGCCTGCGGCGGCTTCATCAAATCCGCCACCGTGGCCTTCGGCCAAACATTGCCGACCGCCACGCTGCAGCGCGCGGTCGCGGCCGCCAAAGGGTGCGACCTCTTTGTCGCGGTCGGTTCGTCCCTGGTGGTGCGGCCGGCCGCCACCTTGCCGCAGATCGCCCAGGCCCATGGGGCGGTGCTGGTGATCCTCAACCGCGAGGCGACGCCGCTCGATCCTGCGGCCGATCACCTGTTTCGCTGCGACGCAGGCGACGGGCTGCTGGCCTTGCTGGACGGCGTCGCGGCCACGGCGGGGTAGAATTTGTGCGGCAGCCATCGGCCGCGACCAAATATTCATCTTTGCTGGGCGGGGCGCACTGCTATCGTGCGGGCGAGCCGTGGGCCGTTGATTCGTGAGGGCGGATCGCCGGTCTTGGCCTTGTACGCCCGGCGTCAGCCTTGTGGGCGGAGTTGGGGATCGCAGCCTTGTCCCAAGACCAGGTGTTCGGACGCCATGCTGCCCTCGACGACATGCCGTCGGACGAGGACCTCGACGTCGTCGAGCTGGCTGGCCACATCAAATGGTTCGACGTCGCCAAGGGCTACGGCTTCATCGTGCCCGATAATGGGCTGCCCGACGTTCTGGTCCATGTGACGACACTGCGGCGCGACGGCTTCAACGCGGCCCGCGAGGGCTCGCGCATCATCTGCGAGGCGGTGCGACGGTCGAAGGGGCTGCAGGTGCTGCGCGTCACCTCGCTCGACCTGTCCACCGCCATCCACCCGGCCTTGACGGGTCCGCCCCGTACTCATGTCCATGTCGTCCCAACCGGCGGATTCGAGATCGCCGTGGTCAAATGGTTCAACCGCGTCAAGGGGTTCGGCTTCCTGACGCGTGGCGAGGGGACGGGCGACATCTTCATCCACATGGAGACGCTGCGCCGCTTCGGCATCATGGAAGTGAAGCCGGGTGATTCCCTGATGGTGCGCTTCGGCGAGGGCCCGAAGGGTCTGATGGCCGCCGAATTGCGCCCCATGGACGAAGCGCCGGTTTCGCCGCATTGAACCGACTCCCGTGGCGTGATCCGGGGCGCGAAGAGGTTTTGGATGGTTTCCATGCGTGTTCTGTTGGCTGCGGCCCTGCTGGTTTTGGGTGGGGCCGCCCATGCGGCGCCGGGACGGGAGCGGCTGACGATCGACACGGCGTCGGGCCCGCATGGTTTCGAGGTCGAGGTGATGCGCGAGCGGCCCGACCTCGAGAAGGGGTTGATGTTCCGCAAGATCATGGCGGCCGACCACGGCATGTTGTTCGATTTCGCCCAGCCGCAGACCGTGTCGATGTGGATGAAGAACACCTATCTGCCGCTCGACATGGTGTTCATCGACAAGGCCGGGACCGTCATCAACGTGGCCCATGACGCGAAGCCGCTGTCTGAAGCCATCATCCCGTCGCGCGGCACGGTGCTGGGCGTGCTGGAGATCAATGCCGGCGTCGCCGAGGCGATCGGCCTCAAGGCCGGTGATGTCGTGCACGCCTCGATCTTTCATCATCCCTGATCGGATCCGGGCGCCTCGGCGGCGCCCGGCAGGTCGAGCGTCGCCAACAAGCCACCCGCCGCGGAGCGGCCGAGCGTGAGGCCGCCACCGTAAAGTTCGGCCAGTTCCTGCACGATCGCGAGGCCGAAGCCGTCGCCGGGCGTCTCCTCGTCGAGGCGCTTGCCGGGTTTCAGGACGGTGGCGACGGCCTCGTTCGGAATCCCCGGGCCGTCATCCGCGATGCGGAGCACCACCCGGCGGCCTGCCGTAGCGGCCGTGATGGTGATCGTCGACCGGGCCCACTTGAAGGCGTTGTCGAGCAGATTGCCGACGAGTTCGTCGAGATCCTGCCCGTCGCAGGCCACCGTGAGGCCCGCCTCGATCTCGGCCAGACAGGTGATACCGCGCTCGGCATGGATCTTGGTGAAGGCTGCCACATGGTCGGCGACGCGCGCCGCGAGCGGCAGGCGCATGCGGGCTGCCGGCCCCAGCGCTGCCGTACGGGCGCGGCTGAGGTGATGGCGGATTCGGCGATCCATCGCCAGGGTCAGGCCCCGCAAGGCATGGTCGGGGTCGCGGGCCGGGTCCTCGAGCGAAAGCGCCAGGGCGGCCAGCGGTGTCTTCAACGCATGCGCCAGGTTGGCGACGTGCCGCCGCGCCCGCTCGAGGTTCGCGGCATGCTGGTCGAGCAACTCGTTCACCTCATGGGCGAGCGGCCGCACCTCGACGGGCTGCCGCGCCGGCAGGCGCTCGCGGCGACCGGTCCGCACGGCCGACAGGTCGGCCCGGAGCCGCGCCAAGGGGCGCAGGCCGAGTCGGACCTGCAGCAGGGTCGCGGCCACCAGGCCGGCACCAAGCAATAGCAGCGCCACCACCACGGGCGCCAGGGCGTCGCGCAACGGCCCTACCTCGGCCCGCGGCGGTGCCGCGGCCAGAAGCTCGAGCGGCTGCCCGTCGACGACGATCTGCTGCGCCCGGGCCCGGATCAGGCTGCCGTCGGGCATGCGGGCCATCACTGCCTCCGGGTGCGGGCCTGCGGGCCACACGGCGACGAGCGGCGCGTTGCGATGCAGGCCCGGTGACATCCAGGTGGTGGCGCCCGAGCGGGCCAGCCAGATCCAGCCGGTGCGGGGATCGTCGAAGGGGGGCGCCTCGACCCCGCGGGCCGGCACGAGGCGGCCGTCGACCCCGGGCTCGAAACTCGACCTGAGCGTCAGGATTTCGGTATCGAGCCGCTGGTCGATCTGTCCGCGGACGAAACGGTGCAACGACACCTGCACGGCGAAGCCCGTCGCCAGGATGGCCAAGGCGATGAAGATCAGCGCCGAGGCGATCAGCCGCCCGGCGAGAGAGCGCGGCATGAGAGTCATGCCGGCGGCGCGTTCAGACGGTAGCCGCGGCCCCGCACGGTTTCGATCAGCGGCACCCCGAGCTTGCGGCGCAGCCGCGCCAGGATGACCTCGACCGAGTTCGACTCGACATCGGCATCTCCTTCGTAAACGCGTTCGAACAGGTCGCCGCGCTCGACCACATGGCCGGCCCGCAGCATGAGGCAGGACAGGACCCGCCATTCGAGCGCCGTGAGGCGCAGCGGCAGGCCGTCGAGCTCGAAGGTGCCGAGCTGCGAATCGAAGGCCAGCGGCCCGCAGGTGAGGCGGGCCGAGGCATGCCCGGCCGCCCGGCGCACCATGGCCCGCAGCCGCAGCACCAGCTCCTCCACCCGGAACGGCTTGACGAGGTAATCGTCGGCGCCCGCCTTGAAACCATCCACCTTGTCGGACCAGCCGTCGCGCGCCGTGAGGATCAGCACCGGGAAGGCGCGGCCGGCAGCCCGCCAGGCCTTCAGCACCGCTATGCCGTCCTTGCGGGGCAACCCGAGGTCGAGCACGACCGCATCGAGCGCCTCCGTGTCGCCGCGGTGCTGTCCGTCCTCGCCGTTGCGGGCCACGTCCACGACGAAATTCTCGGCCCGCAGATGGCGGGCGATGCCTTCTGCGAGCGTCGCATCGTCCTCGACCAGCAGCACGCGCATGGGTTGGCTCATCCTGAAGAGGGGGCGGCATAGCGGGATCGGCTGAACCGAATCTGAACCGCGATGTTCAGGCTGGGTTCCCAGCGGCCTCGCTACAAGACCGGCATCGACAACGGCAAACACGAGGAGATGCCGATGCCATCCGACAACAAGCCCGCCGATCCGGTGCCGGGAGCCCGGCCCTCTGGTGGGATCCACCGCCGCCGCCGCGTTGCCTTGGCGGCCGCCCTGGTGGGCGCCGCAGCCATCGGGGCCGGCGCCACGGCCGTGGCCCAGCATGGCCGCCGTCCGGTGCTGGTCGCCCTGACGCCAGCCCCTGTGGCGGCCATGCGTGACGGCGATGCCGTCGCCGTCAAGGGACAGGTCGCCGAGATCTACGGCAACAAGTTCATCCTGGCCGACGACAGCGGCCGCACCCTGGTTGAGACCGGGCCGCGCGGCGATCGTGGGACGATGGTCGACAAGTCCGAGACCGTCACGGTGCAGGGTCGGTTCGAGCGTGGCTTCGTCCACGCGATGGCGATCCAGCATGGCGACGGGCACACCGTGATCCTAGGGCCGCCCGGGCCGCCGCCGCCCCCAGGCCCGCTCGGCTGAAGCGCGTCCCCGCCGCAATCAATCCCGCTCGGGCGTGTCGCCCGGGCGGCTGAACGAAAGGAAGAGTTCCGTGAAGAAAGCAATTGTATCGGGCCTGCTACTGGCGCTTGTGGCCGGCGGCGCCCTGGCGCAATC